>JAZRJR010000001.1:0-3676 GCA_045645885.1 Acutalibacteraceae bacterium
AACAGCGTTCTTCTATGGTAAGATGTGTGTAACTCATATAAATCCTCCTTGATTTTTGTTTTGTGGTAATTACATTATATCATGGATTTATATGGGTTGCTTTATTTTATTAAACTGTTGCACTTGATAGTATAATTCATCAAAACAGAAATGTGGGATTTTCCTTCGGAAAATCCCACAATCGGCGCCCGCAACCTCCCGGCTGCAGAAAATTTTATCTGAATTTCATTCTTTTAAGTCTCAGCGCATTGCTCACAACGCAGAAGCTTGAAAGACTCATTGCCGCCGCACCCAGCATGGGATTCAGCTCCCAACCGAAAATGGGAGTGAATACGCCTGCAGCAAGAGGGATACAGAGTGCATTATAGAAAAATGCCCAGAAAAGGTTTTCTTTTATGTTTCTGAGAGTATGTCTGCTGAGAGAAATCAGGTCAGGAATATGGTCGGGTTTGTTTTTCATCAGCACCACATTTGCCGCATCAATTGCGATATCGGTACCCGCACCGATTGCAACACCTGTGTCTGCAGCAATAAGAGCAGGCGCATCATTGATTCCGTCACCTACCATAGCAACTCTGCTATTTTTCTTAAGTGACACAATTACATCCTGCTTTTCGTGAGGAAGCACACCTGCAATTACATCATCGGCACCGACCTGCTTTCCGATTGCTTTTGCGGTTTCCTCATTGTCACCCGTAAGCATAACAACCCGGATTCCCATTTCTTTAAGTTTTTTAATAGCCTTCGGGCTTTCTTCTCTGATTACATCGGCAACGGCAATGATTCCGAGAAGCCTTTCATTTTCAGCAAAGAAAAGGGGAGTTTTTCCCATCCTGGAAAGAGCAGTTGCTCTCTCTTTTATCTCTTCAGAAACCTCTGTATAACCTCTGATAAATTCTATATTACCGCCAAGACAAGCCACACCGTTTTTCTGAGCTTTTACACCCTTACCTGAAACGGCTTCAAACTCTCCTGTGTCATCAGCTGAAAGCTTTTCTTCCTCAGCTTTTTTCACAATGGCTTTTGCAAGGGGATGCTCACTTTTGCTTTCAAGGGAATATGCAAAAGCAAGAAGTGATTTTTCATCAGCAGCTTCAATGGAAATTATATCAGTAACCTCAGGCTCACCCTTTGTTATTGTGCCCGTTTTATCAAAAACAACAGTTTTCACCTTACCTGCAGTTTCAATTGCTTCTGCAGTTTTAAAAAGAATTCCTCTTTTTGCACCCACGCCGTGACCTACTGTTACTGCAACAGGCGTAGCAAGACCCAGGGCACAGGGACAGCTGATTACCAACACGGAAATTCCTCTTTCCAGAGCATGCGCAAAATCTCCGTCTGCTAAAAGCCAAGCTATGAATGTTATGAGAGCTATGGTCATAACAACAGGTACAAATATACCCGAAACCTTGTCAGCAAGCCTTGCGATAGGCGCTTTTGTTGCAGCGGCATCTGTAACGGTTCTGATTATCTTTGAAAGAAGTGTATCCTCTCCGACGGCAACTGCTTCACAGAGAAGATAGCCTGAGGTGTTCACCGTTGCCGCAGAAACCGTATCGCCCTTTTCCTTATCAACGGGTATGCTCTCACCTGTAAGTGCCGCTTCGTTTACTGCGCTCACACCCTCAACTATAATTCCGTCAACAGGAATACTTTCGCCCGGCTTTACTGCAAAAATGTCACCTTTTTTCACTTCTGAAATCTGCACATTTTTCTCTTTTCCGTCAACAATCAGAGTTGCAGTTTCAGGTCTGAGCTTATTGAGAGATTTAATCGCATCTGTTGTTTTTCCCTTGGCCTTTGCTTCAAGAGTTTTGCCTACGGTTATAAGGGTAACAATCATTGCGGCAGATTCGAAATAAAGCCCGTGCAGAAGATGGTGTGCACCGCTTACATCTCCGCTTATCTGAAGCTTTATCATTGAAGCAAAAATCCACAGACTCCAGAGGAAAGACACACCTGAACCCATTGATACAAGGGTATCCATATTCATGCTTTTATGAAAGACACCTTTTACACCGTTTATAAAAAAGTTCTTATTTATAATAAGAATTACTGCCGAAACAATCAGCTGAACAACAGCAACCGCCACGGGATTACTTTCAAAAAAAGACGGCAGCGGAAATCTCCACATAGCATATCCCATTGAAAAATACATAAGCACAAGAAGAAGCACAGAGGAAGAAACCAACCTTTTTATATAAGGCTTAAGAGAATCCTCTTCCTTTGTTTCAGTCTCTTCATTTTTTGCTTCACTCTGACTCTTTATTGTGTAGCCTGCCTTTATAACGGCAGACATAATAGCTTTTTCATCTGCAGTCCCTTCAACAGAAAGGGTATTCATAAGCAGATTTACATTGCAGCTTTCAACACCATCAACGGCATTTACAGCCTTTTCAACTCTTGCACTGCAGGCGGCACACATCATACCGCCGACTTCGAAATTCTGCATATTCATTGCTCCTTGTCAGTTTATTTATAAAGCAACGGCAGTCGGACAGTTTAAAATGTCCGACTGATTTTTTATCTTCTGATCATTTTAATAAGGCTGATTTTTGCCTTCTTAGCTGTAGGCATAAGCTTTGCGTATGAATAATACTTTGCCTTGTTGCCTACGAGGATATACTCACCGATAAACTCGTGATAATTTGCTGAAAAGCTCTTTTTGAAATCGTAGATTCCTGTGAAATTATCCTGTGGTACAAGTGCACCTAAAGTGCCGTCCTCCTGAAGTTCAGGTGATTTCACCATAACATAACCAAGGTCGTGAATGTCGCAGCCTCTTTCTACACTTTCGCAAAGGCGAAGATAGTTGAGGTAGTGGCTTGAACGTGTGTTGTTACGGATAACATTTCTTGTGCCGCCGAAAAGACAGCTGCCCATACCTGAATAGTAAATCGAAAGACCACCTGCAAGACAGATTATGCTGTCTTTTGTAAACTCCTCAGCCTCAGCCATTCTCTTTTCAAAATGCTCAGTCTGCTTGTCCACACTGTCTATAACCTCTTTAAGCTGTCTTGCCTTCTTTTCGTGAGCGCCTTCAAGGTCTTTGAGTGCCTGCTCCTTTTTCTGCAAGCGCTCAGCCTGAAGCTTTCTGTCAAGCTCCTTGTCATAGTAAACAAGCTTAAGGTCACTGTGACCGTCAAACTCACGAAGAAGCTTTGCACAGTAGTCACCGTTTCTTTCAACAAAGCTGTCTCTTTCACCTGTGTCACGCATAACAGCCATAAAGTCCTCCATAATTGAAGGATCGGCGTCAACATCCTTTGAGGTGAAGGTCTTTGCAACAAGACCTCTCTGCTCACCGATACGGATGCTGTATCTTACACCCTTATCGCATTTTTTAAGTATCTTATCAGCTGTAAGCTGTGTGTCACCCTCAAAAAGAGGAATGAAAAGCTGCACAGGCTGTTTGTAGGTATAGTTTTCGATTGAGGAGTTAAGTTCATAGCCAAGGTTTGTAAGAGTCTTATGCATCTCGTGACCTTCGGGCATATCCTCGCCGTTAATACGAAGTGAAATTGAGGGGTCCATAATAAAGCAGGTAGCTCCGCCCTTTTTCATCTCATCCTTCATAAAGGCTGTGAATTCCTTGAGAAGCTCAGTGTTGCTGTAATCACATACTGCGCCGCCTGAAGCGTACCAGATTTTACCTGCAACAGGAAGTGAGCGCTCC
>JAZRJR010000002.1:0-23364 GCA_045645885.1 Acutalibacteraceae bacterium
ATATTCCAAAGTCAAAAAGTTTTTCGATTTTTTTGACCCGGGGGTATTACCATTTCTCATCATCCCAACGATTCTGCTTTTGTTTTTTGAAAAAATCTCCGAACTTTTCAGGATGTTCTTCATTATGGCATTCCGTACAAAGTGAAATAAGATTATCATCTTCAAACGCAAGCTCAGGATGCTCTTTCAGATGTTTGATATGATGAACGGTTGTTGCCTTGCTGTAGTCATGTTTAACTGTCTTGCACTTCTGACATTCGTTGTTATCTCTGTCGAGAATATCCAACCTTTTCTTTTTCCATTCTCTGCAAAGATAAAATTTATCATTCTCAATCAGCTCGATGATTCTTGCTAATGTCAAATAAACCCGCCCCATGCCCTGCACAGCGCTATGCCATGCTCTCTAAATAAAACGCATAAAAGGGAACGCCCCGCATTTTACTGCGAAGCGTTCATAGAAAGGAGAAAAAAGCAACAGACAATCTCTCTTGTTGTTTCTCTATAGCTTACAGTATAAAGCAGGTATGCAGGTGCATTCAAGTGCAATTCGGTGCATCTTTATTTATTCTCTTGAATTCATCTAAAGCTTTTGTATATTTTCTTTTAACTGTGCTTTCATCACAGAATAATTCTTTTGCTATTTTGCTGAATGTTTTCCGGGCAAATAATTTCTTTTGCAAAATAAGTCTGTATTCAAGATTATCTATTCTGTTCACCATCTGAATGGTTTTTGATAATAATTCTGCATATTCTTGATTTTGTTTCAGAATTTTAATTTCAACAGCTTCTATCTGTTCAATAGCTTTTGCATATGCTGTTGCCTTATCGGATGAGTTGCCTGAACTTACATCAGCTCCTGCAGATGGCAAGTTGTTTTTTCTCTCATGTAAAATGACAAGATTCTCCAAATTCTCATTGATAAGTTTTTCCACATCAGAGATTTGATATAAGATTTTCAGAGCATCCATAAATATCTCTCCTTTCGTTCTGAAAACGTACATATTTACAAGGCGTATTCAAGCCGAGCTATTCGGTTTGTTTTTTCGGTTTCTTTTATGCTGTTTTTCTTTTGGCTTTTTTACATATTTAAAATATAAAAATCCGTATCGTGTAACCTTCGATTCAACCAGCATATAACCTCTGGGAGCTGCAGGCGCACGTTTCTCTGTATATCTGAACTCAACAACTTCAGGCTCATCGTACTGCGGTTTCTTTGCGTTTCTTGTTTTGAAATAATAGTGACCGCCTTGTTCTTCAGTCCAATGGTTGAAGAGATAGTTTGCTAATCCTGTGTAATCTTGGCCGTAATATTTGCCTTCATAATAATTCTTTTCTCTTAAATGTTCGATGCGGACAACCTTGCCGTAATACCATTGTTTTTCTATAAGCTCCTGTGGAACGCCTTCGGAAACCATGTGAAAATGGATTCTGTGTGTTCCTTTTCCTCTACCTTTGTAAAAATAAATAACGCTGTCAGGAGCTGCATATTTTAATCGACGGATAAAATTCTTTTTTATAATCTCTGCTTCTTCAAATGTATGTACTTCCCAGTCATTATCAAATGTCAGCGTACTGTATAGTGAGGAGGGTGAAAAATTAGCATTGAATTCCTGAGCATGCTTTCTTCTTGCCCTTTTGAGGTTGAATTCTTTTCTGTCCTCATCGGTTTCGAAGCGAGGCTTCAGCTTCGATTTTGCAACGTTCTTTGTTCTTTGCGGCAAAAGCTGAAATGACACCTCATAACAAGCTGAACCGGACCAAACACCAGCCTTTCTGTATTGCAAAGCTCCGAACATTTTCCACCCTCCTTTATTAATACTATTTAATATAATCAAGCTGTTCTGCTATATCTGCAGGAACGTTATCCGCCCAGACGTAGCTGTTCTCGAGAACATAATTGTTATAACTTGATGCGGTTCTGTTTGCCCGCATCTTTGCTTTTTCCGCCCATGATTGCTTTTCATCATCATCGGAATTCTTATATTGCTCATATGTAAGCTTGTCCGCCTCATAGGATGAAATCATGGCACGACAAGTATCTTCGACCTTTTTAAGGGTTTTATAATTGGTATTATCATCGACCTTCTGAACGGTGTGAAACCAACTGTTCCATAATGCAACGCCCGAAGGTGTTGCACCGAAGAAAACACCGCATGATATAAGCAAAACAAGAGCAACCGAAACTGCTATTGCAACAAACTTATCCATCGGCGCCGACCACCTTCAGCATCGGTTCATCGATATCATAAGGACTGTAAGAGAACAGATATACACCTTCCCATTCCCAATATTCACCGTTTTCATCGAAGAAGAAAATACCGCTGTCATTTTCTCCGTATGAACCGTCAACATCGGGAAGCCAATGATTGCCGTCGCCATGAGCATAACCACCGTCACCATAGTCCTGTTCGTAGTATTCGCTGTCAGGTGAAAGGAATGAATTTAAGCTTGAGACCTTGCCGTCAACAATATGCGTTGAAACTACCCCGACACCTTCTAAAAGCAAAACAATATATCCGAGAGGCTTTTCAACAGGACACGGCAAAGATGCCGCTTTTTCTTCCTGCCCGTTAACAACGTAGGCACGGCGAATGAGGTTGTAGCGTTCAAGGGAATATTCAATATCCGTGGGAGTCGGCTGATTTTCGGCAAGTTTGTTGCCGATGTTGATTGTTGCCGATGTATCAGCTGCCGAGCCTGCGGACATTGCCGTTGAACTGAATCCGCAGAGCATAACGAACACAAGTGTAATTGCAAGAATAATTGCAATGATTTTAATAAACTTTTTCATAAAATACCTTCTTTCTTATCGTTTGATTGTTATAAGCTCCTGTGTCAGAGCTTGGGAGGAGCTCTTATCATGTTGCCCTCGCTTTCATCAATCATATTGAAGAGCCTGTCCGCAATTATCACAATATCGCTGACGGGGTTTTACATGATTCTTGCATGTTGGACATTTGCAAATGGTGACATTTTTCTTAAAAATTGTGCCGCCTATTTTTATATCATCTATGCTTTTGGTTGTTATCGCTTCTTCCGCTATTTGTCTTGAAACAGCGTATACAATATTTGTTAAATGATACAAGGTAAGATATTTTCCGTTTGACCTGCCAAACGAAAAACACATTGAATTTAAAAGATTATATGTATCTTTCATTGTAGGTTTCTGACCGTATGTCATTTTGTCACCTTCCAATCCACTCATCGCCATCTTTGCAGGCTTCGCCGTAGCACATATTCGGCTTGTCCTTGTTGTAATGTGCACAGCTTTCACAGAAACGGTGATTTTCTATGTAATCATTCCATACTTGTTTTTCCTGCTCTTCAGATGAGTGCATCTCATCAAAAGATACACATATACAAGTTCCTATATCGTAGTTTTCAGACATTATAAAATAATCTCCGCAACAATAGGCAATTTTCGGAACTTCGCCGCATTTCGGGCAAGGTTTCAATTCAGTCTGCGGCAGGTTCATTTTCTTTGTCGTGAAATCATTATTCTTTGCAGGCATTGTCAAACCTCCTTTTTTATATCTGTTTTTTTCCAAGCTCCATCATTACCCACCATATTTTCCGCTAAATATTCAATATCATCTGTTGAAACAACACCTTCAAATCTGTTGCAATGTATAGCCGTTGTTTCTTTAGCTTTTATCAATGTTAAAAACTCTTTGATTACTTCGGCTCTTATGTTATTAACACTATCAGAAAGCTTATATGCTTGCGTTTTCCATTCGGCAAACAAACCGTTCAACCTATCAATCTCCGCATTCTTCTCTTTGATAATATCGCTTAAATCTGTATAGACAGTCTGTTGACAGTTGAATTTTTCGGTTGTTTCTTTAAGTTCTGCCTTTGATGTTTGAAGCTCTTTTGCAAGTTTGATACACTTTTCTTTTGCTTTCTCAACCTTTGCTTTTTCTGCTTTATATAAGCCTTTTAAATTTTCAAAAGACTGTTGCAAACACCTATGGTCAGAAACTAATACTTTAAAATTCTGACTTTGATATTCAGATTCTTCAATTTTATCTACAAGAGCTTTCTGCAATGTTTCCTGCCCTGCAATCAGAGCTTCATTTTTTGCTTTCAGTCGGTTGATGAGGTCAACAATGTCAATTGCTCTTACAGAAGCTATATGGTTTCCTTTGCGGTCAGCACAATAAATGCTGACATGATGCAATCCGTCAGCTTCATTCAATGCTTTTGCAATCTCGTTGTCCGTCATTTTTCAACCCTTCTTTCAATGCACCAACAGATATAATTACATCTTGTAACTCCTCAGAAAACCTTCGGAAAGCTTCGCCGATGCTTTTAAAACTGTATTTCAGAAAATAATCTATACAAGCAGATGCATACGAGATATTTTGAGTATTATAGGTTTTTGCTATTTTACAGGCTTCATTTCGCTGAACGCCGTGCGACATCAAGAGCTTAACAAATCGCTTTTTAGTCATTGTCATTATCCTCCTTTTCCGCCGCTTCGCAGGTTGTTGCAAAAGTGTGTGAACGAAGCTTATAAAGCAGCTAAATATTAAATTGTAAAGGGCGCAAAGCGGCGGATGTTTTTATTATTCTGCAGGGATAAAATCCCTTGCAGGTTTTGTTACAAACTCATTATTCATAAACACAAGAAAATGCTCATATGCGTTTGCAATAGGTATAACTGCATATACCGTGTATGTAGCATTGGGATTGTTTTTAAGCTTTACTTTGAACATATTGCTTTTCCTTCCTTATAATTATTTAAGAGTAAATCCGAGGCTCTTCTGAGGAAGCTGTTCTCTTGCGCGGTAACATTCACAGTTGCCGCCGTCAGGATAACAACCCCGGAGATTGCCTGTTATTGTGTTGTAGTCACATACGCTGTTTTCCCAGTCTCCCGTTGCATAGCCGCCTTTAACGAACTTTCTTCTGTAATAGCAGGTTTTACATACGGGTTGTATTGACCATACTTTTCTTGAGGTTTCTTCTATAAATTTTTCACCCATGCTTATCACCATTTATCAACCGTGACTTTTTTTGATATGGTCTTTTTTCTTTCGACAACGATGCCGCATTTGTTGTTAACAGAAAGCCTTACGGTGCCGATATCGGGTATCGACATTGAAAGAGAAGCAAACTTATCATCTGATATCAGGTCTACGGCTTTTTCCAAAAACTCAATAACTGTTTCTTCTGTGGCAAGGCTGCCGTTTACACTACACAGTTTTCGTATGGTTTCTTTGGATATGATTCTCTGCTTTACTTTTCTCTGATAATCCCTTGCATCGGCGCAGTCGCAGTCCATTGTTGCCGCTTCGTCAGCTTCATCAACATTATGAACATTCTCAAATTCTTTCCCGGAAACCTGTCCGCAAAACTTACAAATCCCCATGATTCTGTCATTATCATTCATTGTATTCACCTCTATTTTTTGATTACTATCGATTTTGTTTTTGATTCTTCAATCAGCGCTGCAACTATATTCTGCAGTTCTTCAAGTGAAAGGTTTCTTTTTCTTAACTCTTCAAGAGCCGATTGAACCGTCACCTTTTCGCAGATGTGCGTATATCCGTCATTGAATCTCATTTGAAGAGGAGAAGCATCTTTGACGTTTATCATGAGAACATCGGCAATACCTTCAAGGGCATACGCAACCTGCTCTTTAACGCCGATGATATTATTCTCTGCATTTGAGTGAACGAGGATCTTGACATTAAGCTCCAACATCTTCAACAACAGCCTCCCGATTATATTCGTTGATACGATCAGCTATAAGACGGGCAGCTTTTTCGGTTATTCCGAAGAAATTGCCGTAGCCGTTGATTGCTATGATTGCTGTACCTTTAACAATTTCATCTGCTATGCTCATAGCTTTTTCATTTTCAGACATTCTTGTCTGATTCTTTGCAACAATAAGACGGAAGTTTGATTTGTTGATGTGGCAATGCATGGAACGGGGTTTGAGGCTTACTTTGCTGTAAATTATGTTCAGAACATCGTCTGAGTTTTTCGCTTTGATTACATATGCAGGTTTAAACGGTGGAATTACAACCAAATAATTTGCCATTGTTATCCTTCCTTCTTTAGTTATATTTACCCCTGCGGACAGGAGCTGATTAAAAAAGCGGGATTCTCCGCATTGCAGAATGCTTAAATCGCTTGAATGATGAAAGCATCGACGGCAGCATGAATGACATACTGCCGAACCCGAGCAATTAACTATGCTGTTTGTCTCTTTTCCGCAACGGTCACAAACAATCATTTGAAATCAGCTCTCTTCCACGTCTGATATGTTCTGACTCTTACAACTTTGCATTCAACTGCAATATCGGGAGTGATATTCCCGTCATAAAGCCAGTTCATGAATTTCTTGTTTTTTGTCATTGCGTTTCTGATTGCAGATTTGATTCTTTTGAAAAAATTGACCATGCAAGCAGGTCTGTATTCTACATAGATGTAACAAGCTATATAAGCTGCGGCAGCAAAGCCGCCGAAAGCAATTGCACCCCATGAGGTTAACATTTCTGTTCCTTCTTTCCTTTAAGATATCTTTTTGCACTCATTAAAACATCATAAGCTTCGATTACTGCATATGCTCTTTCATCGCCCTTCTGACAATAATCGGTATCAACCAAACAGCAGTTATCACATTTTGAATGATTACAGTGCTTTTTGAGTATGTTTGCTTTGTCATATGTTGATATTCGTTTCATTATTACTTCTCCTCTGTCATACGTTTTGAGAGTTCTGAAACGGCTTTTTTAAACTTTTCAGCTGTTTCTTCATCAACCGAAGAAATAATCTTTTTCATTTCTGCAATGTTGTTCTGAGCAGCTTCAAAATAAATCTTGAATTTCATCGCTTCGGGGTTTGCCGTCACTTTGGAATTTTTCTCTACTTCGGCAAGCTTGGCGGCAATATCTGACTTTTCTTTTTCGGCAGAGGAAATCATATTTTTATATTTTTCTTCAAGCTCGGAAACCATTTTCTTGCCGTTTTCTTCGGCTTCCTTCAGCTGATTCTTAAGCTTTGAAACCTCTTTTTCTTTCTCTTCATGGAGTTTCCAACGCTCTTCTGCTACTGCTTTATCGGTCAGTTTTTCAATTTCGGTAGGAGTAAGCTCTTTCTGAACTGTCGGAACAGGCTTATTTTTCTCTTCTCTGAGCTCTTTTTTGAGGTTATCAATCATCTTTTCGTACATTTCGATTTTCTCATCAAAGTCGCCGCTTTCCTCTTTAAGCTCGTCGAGTTCTTCTTTGAGTTTTTCATTTTCTTCGGTCATGAATGTCAGCTGTTCTTCAGCTTTCGTTGCTTTTTCAACAGCCTCTTTCAGCTGTTTTGTTGACATCTCGGCAACGTTGTTGTCCTCAACGAACTGCTCAAGCTCAAGGCGGGGAATTTCTGAAAGAATATTAAGCTTTGTTATTCCGAGATTTGCATTTGACTGCAAAATCGGCTCTCCGAGTCTTTCAAGAGCCTGTATGTAGTTGTAAGCCTGTCTCTGTTCGATATTGAAAGCCTTCTTTGCATATTCGGCGAAGGTTTCGCATCCGAGCTCAATATAAAGCTTTTTGTCGCGCATCTTTTTGAGGCCTTTGCAGAACTCAACCAATGCCGTAGCGGTAAGCTCCGCGTTTTTCTTTATTTCAAGATGAAGCTCGACGGCTTCTCTTTTTATTTCGGTCATTTCCGAATTGAATAATGTTAATTCTTCCATTGCTTATAAGCTCCTTATGCTGATTTTTTACATTGTTTTTCCTTTTTGGTTTGTGCGATGTGCCACGGCTTCAAAACTTCACTCTTCCAACGGTCAACGAAAGCTCTGACATCCTTCGGAATGGAATGTTTATATTCTTTATTTTCACCGTGTCTTTCATTGCCGTAACCGTGAAACTGAATTTCATGAGGTTTATCGGATTCGAAAGAGATATTGAGTGTGTAGAAGCTTCTTTCAGGCCTGCGGTATTTCCGAACAAAAAGAATGATTCTTTTACCTTTTGAATGTGTTTCGCAATAATTTCCGACACAATGTCGGAGTGTTTCACCTTCATCAATAAGAGCTTTCGGCGATTCGGGCAAAATAATGCAATACTTGCCGTCGTTCCATTCGAGCTCTGAATATCTTTTTTTCACCAAAAGGAAGTCATTTATGTATTTTGAATTTTTTGCATATTCTTTACACTTGGTTTGATTGTCATGAGCTTGCTGAAGATTGGGCGGAAATATTACCTCTCTTGTCTGCAGGTTATCCAAAGCAGAAATATAATCAAGAAACATTTCCATGCCTTCTCGGTTGTTCATTTCTTGCTTAATGAGGTAATTCCGAATTCTCTCATATGTCATAAAACTCGGAAAAAGCAGAGAATCATTGAAGTATCTGACTGTTTGAACCTGACCGTATTTGTTGACGATTTCTGCATATTCCGAAATATCAACTCTTTCTTTGACCCTCACATAATTTTGAAATTCTTCAATATCCCATGATAAACTCTCAAATGATTTAAGCTCCGGTTTTGTTATGGCGAGCATCTTGTGAGGTTTTCTTTCATTAAAGTCAATTCCGATGAAATCAGAAATAACGCCTGTCGGAAAATTGCAGTAATCAATATTCCTCTCAACTACAGAATCGATACATTTTGCAAGTGTGTTCCCAAAGAGACTTTTTTGAAGATTCTCGATATTTCTGTTTATTTCCCAATTCTGCAGATAAACCACAGGAAAATGACCTTCGCATTCGATATACTCTGAAAGACCTGTTTTTTCGCCCGTTGTACCTGCAAGGCTCGGTATCTCATCATCAAGAAATCCGCCTAATTTGGTATCGTCTATAGAATTATCATCTCTGTATGTACTTTGAAAATCATCAAGAGTTACGGGGAATTCGTCATCTTCATCGATTCGTTCATGTTCCCAGCTTCCGAACCAATAGAATTTATGAAGATTTCCGTCTTCATCGATAACTACTGCCGAATGAGGATATTCATAATATCTCTGTTCTCCGTCTTCGGATAACTCACTTTGAAGCTGCCATGTTATAACAGTGGTGTAAATGCCGATGTTCATTATTTGCTGAGTTCTTACCGCAAATATCTCTTCGCTTTTGTATGAGATATCTGATTTCTTACGGAGTTCTATCTGTTCTCCACAATAGGGACAGTCGAAAGTGCTTGATTCTTTAACAAGAAATGCGTTTTCGTCATTCTTTTCAACATAACCCGCATAAAAGTGTCCGCCGTCGCTTAAAGTGATATAAATTCCGCTGTCCATATATCCTGAGCCTTTGTGATATCCTGCCGTAAACTCAGCTCCGCAGGCGGTGCAGATGCATTTTGCACCGTAACCGCTTATCGGCTCTTCGCCGTCAAATCCAAAGCATTCTGTGTAAGGCGTTTCGTTTTTGATTATTATTTCTCTGCTGAACAAGCAGTATTTTTGTTTGATTTCGTCAATCTCTTCGGGATTGTCATAATAGATATTTTCAATATGTCTTTCGCTCGGTCTTAATGGCAGATTCTTTGCTATAAATTCAACATCCACTCTGCTCACCTCACATGAAATCTGCAAGGTCTATGAAGTTTGCAGAGGTTTTAGGCGGTTCAGACGGTTTTTCAGGTAAAAGAGAAAGACCGTAGAACTCTCTGAGGATTTTGTCTGCTACGGGACCGGGACAGCATCCGCCGTGGTCTTTTGCATATTCGTGGATTTTCTTTTCAGCTTCTTTGATTGACATTGCGGAATTATCCAAATCTTTATGGATAAGGTCAGCCTGTTCGGGACAAGCTCTGCAGATATCTTTGAGCTGCTCTGCAACCCAGTATTGTTTATCTTTTTCTGTATATTTTTTCTGTTGCTCTTCTATTTTTCTTATCGCTTCGTTTACCATGTTAAGCTCCCATCCTTTCAACATAATCCAAAAAAGATTGTTTGCGGATGCGGAACAGTTTACCGTCTTTAAGGCATTTCAGATTGCCGCTTCTGATGATGTTATGTACCTTTGTTTCAGAGCATTGAAGAGCATTTGCAACGATTTCAACCGTAAGCATCTCGGGGAGCTTAGAGAAATCATATACATAATCGTTTCTTTTCATTGTTTTTCTTCCCTTCTTATAATTTGTGGTTAGAGTGGGGGTTGCGTTTCAAGTGTCTTGTGGTTAGGGTGGGATTGTGTTTTTTTGAATTGTAACACGAAGTGTGTAATTATGAAGCAAAATAAAAAAGCTCTTGAACTGTTGTATTATAGTATTTGGCGAGAGCAATCTTCACATCATCTCGGGGAACCCTGTTTCCTGCTTCATACATTGACAGTGCAGATATTGTAATACCTACTGCATTAGCAACTACAGACTGTGATTTGTTTCCTCTTAATTTGATTAACTTGTTACCGATTTCTTTGGGATTCATAAATTCACCTCCAATATTACACGAACTGTGTAACTGCATAATACATCATGTTTTTTGATTTGTCAAGATGTTTTTTCACATTTTGTGTAATTTTTTCTTGACATTTCACGAAATGTGAATATAATATAATTGTATTGGGGGTGATTAAATGTCTGAATTTCATAATGTTCTTAAAAGTCTTCGTCAAGAAGATAATCTCACTCAAAGAGAACTTGGGAAAAAACTCGGACTTTCAGGAAGTGCAATAAGCATGTATGAAAGAGGAGAAAGAGAACCTGAGTTAGAAGTATTAGAAATAATTGCTGATTTTTTTAATGTTTCTATAGATTATCTGCACACAGGTATTTTAAGTAACAATAAATTATCCGATAGTTTCATAGCTCCCTCAGGTACCGTTCCCGTTTATGGCTCTATTCCCGCAGGCTTCCCTGCACTTGCTGAACAGTATATTGAGGATTATATATTAACCACAATGCCGAATCCTCATGATTACTTTGCATTAAGAGTTAAAGGTACTTCAATGATTAATGCAGGCATCGTTGACGGATGCAAGGTTCTCTGCCATAAACAAAACACCGCCGAAAACGGTCAAATTGTTGTTTGCCGTCTCAACGGTGATGAAGCTACTCTGAAACGTTTCAAGCAGCAGGATGATATGGTTGTTCTTCTCCCCGAAAATCCCGAATATGAACCCCGCATCGTTCCTGTTTCAAAGTTCGATAACGGCGAAGCCGAAATAATCGGTATCGTTAAGCAGATTATAATTGATTTATAAGACTAAGGATGTGTTAAAAAATGGGATTTAGATTTAGAAAAAGTTTTAAAATCGCTCCCGGTGTTAAGCTCAACCTCAGCAAAAAATCCGCAGGTGTTTCAGTTGGCGGTAAAGGGTTCAGAAAATCATTCAGCACCAGTGGTCGCAGCACAACAAGCGTAGGTATACCAGGCACAGGTCTCTCTTATGTGTCAACATCGGACAGCAGTTCAAAGTCGAAGAAAAGTTCAAATAAAGGAAGTGCAAGTAACATGAATTCATCCAAAAAAAGCGGATGCTGGATTATTGCAATCCCCATTCTGATTGTCCTTTTTATCCTCGGCGGTATCAAATCATGTGTTGACGGTGACAGCGAAACAACAACCACTACTTCCGTTTCATCTTCAACAAGCATTGAAAGTTTTGATTTCTTAAATCCCGAAGATTTAGAACTTGAAGTCGGAGAATCAGAAAGAAGCTATTTTACTGTTGATTTCAATAGTGAAGAACTTTCGCCCGATGACATAGTTTTTGTTTCATCAGATGAGAATGTTGTTAAATTCACTTTTGACAGTCAGGCATTAACTTCTTTCGTTTATTATAAAATCGAAGCCGTTGGCGAAGGTGCCGCTGCGGTTCATGTTGAATCTGCTGACGGATCTGTGAAAAGCGATATAATCAATGTTACAGTTTCAGCAGCTGAAACAACCACAGAAAGAACCACCGAATCTACAACCGAAGCTACAGAAACAACGGCTAAATCCACAACCGAAAAATCAGCTGTTGCCGCAGTTGCTACAGAAAAAAACAACATAGTTTATGTTTTAAATACAAGCCGAAAGAAAATACATTACAAATCATGCTCATCCGTTAAAGACATTGCAGAACAAAACTACGACGAAACAGATGATTATGATTCTGCAATAGCCGAAGGATATTCACCCTGCGGACGTTGTAAACCGTAAATAAAGCAAAAAATCCGCCGATGCTGCGAACATCGACGGACCGAAACGCAAATCCCACCCTAACCACAAGACGGGAATGCTATATCATTATAGCATCCTGTCGGGACTTTTTCAAGTCTTTTTAAGAAAGGATGCTGTTTTTTTATGGCAAAAAAATCAAATAAAGTCCGCTCCGACGGACGTATTGCCGTTCAGGTTTACCTCGGTAAAGACGAAAACGGCAAGCGAAAAATAAAAACCGTATACGGTGCTACACAAAAAGAAGCTAACAAGAAAGCTGATGAACTCCGTGCACAGCTCGGTAAAGGTCTTGATATATCTAATAAAATCAAAACATTCAAAGAATGGTCCGAGTTGTTTTTAACTTCTCAAAAAGCTGTTCTTTCATCGTCTGAGTATGAAATGAAAAAGAACAGGATAAGTTTCTTCTATTCTTTTTTCGGCAACTCCCCTATTGAATCTGTCCGCCCGTTTCAAATTGAAGCAGCATTGAACAGCCTTGCTGAAAAAAATCCAACAACGGGTAAACCTTCAGCAAAGAAAACATTGACCGTTTATAAACAGAATTGCGGCCAGGTTTTTAAATTTGCTGTCAAAAACCGTGTTGTTGAATATAACCCCGCAGAATATGCTGAACTTCCAAAGAACGCTCCGAAAGAAGAACGCCGAGCATTATCCGAAACAGAGAGAGAATGGATAACAACCTATTCAGGTGATAATAAGCGTGCTAAAAGAGCTGCCATGATAGCTATGTTCTGCGGTCTTCGCCGTGGTGAAATGACCGCATTAACATGGAATGATATCAATTTTAAAGAGAAAACTATAACCGTAAATAAAAGCTACGATTTCAAATCAAATAACATTAAGCTCCCAAAAACTGCCGCAGGTGTCCGAACTGTACCGATGCCCGATGCTCTTGTTGAGTTTCTGAAAAATGAAAAAAGAGAAGGTATCAATGTTTTTGTTACCAAAAGCGGCAAAACAATGACAGAATCCGCATGGAAAAGAACACTTGAAAGTTTTCTTGTCGACCTCGAAATAGCTCACGGCGTAGGTAAGAAAAAGAAAAAATGTGCCCCTGAACCTACTGTATTTACAATACAGCTTTTCGGATGGCACGACCTTCGTCACACTTATGCTACTGTTTTATATGAAGCTGGGGTTGATGTTCTCACGGCTCAATATCTTCTCGGCCACGCTTCAGCCTCGACAACAATGGAAATATATACTCACCTTTCCGATGCTCAAAAGAGCCGTTCTATTTTAAAATTGAATGATTTTTTATCTCAAAAAAACAAGTTCAAGTCAGGTTCAAGTCAAACAGGCTGAAAAATCCTTATTTATAGCGGTTTCCGAGTTTTTTCTATCTTAGCTCCAAAACCGCGTGCCGAGGGTTCAAGTCCTTCTGCCCCTGCCAAGATAAAAAGCCTTGAAATCCTTGATAATTAACGGATTCCAAGGTTTTTTCTTTTTGTATTTCGCTCCCCTTTTGTGTGTCAAAAACTTCAAATGACAGTGAAAATTTTATAAATTCAAGTCAGATTCAAGTCAGAAATAAGGTGTTTATACTCTAAACTACATTAAAATATTTTAAAGTATTAATCTTGAAAATAATTTTAAATTTGATAAAAAAGAAATACCGCCGAGCAAGAAGTCAAATCCTGCTCGGCGGTAATTTTATTTCTTTGTTAAATATTTCACTTCTTTAACAAACATTTTCACTTGTTGTATGTTCGTTAAAACACAGATGCGTAGATTTCGGCAAGCTTAACCACATTCAATATGAAAGCTTCAACTGCGGCGGGGATATGTTCGGGAGGGATTTCGGGGAGACCTGAGGCGGCGAAATATACGGCTGATTTGATGATGTGAGTTATAAGCATGATTACGATTTCCATAATTACACCTTATGTTTTCTCAAGATAACCTTTTATGTATACCCAGCCTGTGGGACATTCACCCCACCAGTTGCCCTTGTTATCCTGCTCAAGCTTTGAGATTGACAGTTTCATTCCTTTCGGGAAATCATTATCCTCAGGCTTGCCACCGAGTTTCTTTATCTGCTCTTTAGCATTTGATGAAAAGCTGTTATAAAGAACACGGTCATAATTTGTGCCGGGACCTTTGCGGATGTTTACAGCCTTAACAACGTTATAATTTCCGATTGTATAGCCTGTAACATCTGTTATCTTCTTTTCTTCCGTGAGGTACGGAATGGGGTCAACATAGGTTCGGTTTTGTTTTTCAACGTAGAAACCGCCGTATATTGATGTTACATCTCCGCTGAATGATAAATCAAAGTGAAGATGTCTGCCCGTCACATTGCCCGTTGCACCCATAGAGCCGATAACCTGTCCTTTTTTGACTTTGTTGCCGACCTTAACTTTGAGAGTGCCCTTTTTCATGTGCATATATCGGGTAATTATGCCGTTACCGTGGTCGATTCTTACCCAGTAACCGCAATCTTTTTCGAAACCTGCAGTTATGACCGTGCCCGATGCAAAAGTAAGAATATCGTCATAACCGCCGCTTACATTGGGATTGCCCGAGAAATCTGCGCCTTTGTGGAGATAAGCACTGCCCCTCAGCTTCTGATTACCGAAGGGCAGGGTCATGCGGTGATATCCCTTTTTTAGAAGAGGGATTTTAAGAGCCAGAACTTCCGCCATTGTTTTCACCTTCTTTTTTCTTCAGAATATCAATAGCTTTTGTAATTACAGCAGGAACGGGAACACCCATGAGACCTACATTTTCAATGATGCTTATAAGCTCGTTCAGGATGAAAGCAATGCATACCATATCTTTTATGTATGATGCACCGAGCATTATATCGAGCCTGCAGGAAATAAGCACAATAAGAAGCATTGCGCCTTTGCGGCAAAGACCTTTAAGTCCCGCACGGGATTCGAGCGCACCTGTTTCGGTTTTTGTTGATTTGTGAAAAACACCTGCAACGATAAGACCTGACACATAGTCAATTGCCATGAATATCATGAGTGTGGTCATAGCGGCAGTCCAACCGCCGAAGAATGAAGCTATTGTTGAGCCGACAACTCCGCCGGCGGCAAGTAATGCAATCTGTTTCATTTGGAACATCCTTTCTTTATTTTTCGGGAACGAATGCAAGCTCATGATAATGAACACTGAATTCATTGACCGAGCCTACAGAAGCGAGCTTGTAAATATCAGTGCCGCCCTTACCTTCCGCAATGGTGAGAACAGCGGCTACACGATAACCGCCATGCATCTTGAAACGGGGATATTCCACATCGGGAATGCTTTCGCCCTTTTCGATATCGAACATATCTTTGAGATGCTTGCCGTTGACAGATACACTGTCGATCACTGCGTTTTCGGGGATATCTTTTGCAAGAAACGTCACCGAACGATTACCGATAACATCGGTCATTGTATGACCGTTTTGGGCTGTGATTTTCTTGATTGTTTCAACTGTGTACATGATTTTTACCTCCGTTAATTTGTATAATATGTTACTCTTATTTTTTTCAATTTTCCTATGCCGATTTCCCTTATCCAATTGGGTTGATCTTCGGGATAATAAACAGCCGCTAAGATTGTTGCTCCTAAATCTTCATCAAAAGCTGTATATTGATTTGTTATAATATAGGGGGTCACATCTTCAACAAACATTCCTGAAAGCAGCTTCCAGGTTTCTCCGTCGAATGATAACTCGATGTGTTTTATTTCAACACCTATAGGAACTTCTTCGTAACATCCGATTATCATCGTATATGACAAATTTTCCGTGTGTATTATTTCAGTTGTGAATGTCCCTGTTGCTCTTCCGCTTCCACCACCTATGCTCTGACCGTTAAAGGTGAGGTTGCCGCCTTCCTGCCCGATAAGGTCAAGAACATCATTGTTTTCATGAGTGTGACGGGCAGCGGTGTTGAGGTTAAGATTCTGTAAACTCGGTGTAGAATTGTCAATATCCTTTTCGGCGCCGCCGATGCTTGTTTCGAAAATCAAATCTTCAAATTTTTCGCTTTTGACAAGCAGATTGTCATTTTCGTCATAACCTTCAATCTGAACCGAAACAACATTAACCGAAGTATAAGCTCTTGAAAGAATCAGCCTGATTTCTTCAGATGCTTCTATCGGTTCGGATGTTATTCTCATCGTGCCGACACTGAAAACAACGCTGATGTGTTTTAAATTCTCATAGTTTAACATTTCCGCAGGAGGTTTAATAATAAGCTCCGTTGCGTTATGCTCACCCTGCTTGCCGAGTATACTGCCGTTCGGCAAGTTGTTTTCGGCTGTAAAATCAATTGTAATTGTTCTCATATAAAACCTCCTTAATTAAGTTTCTCATTGAGCTCATTGAGAAATGCAATCCATTCGTTGATTACTATGTACCAATTGATATTCTGTTTTAAAATGGTTTGCGGTTCGGGTAAAGAATCTGTTAAAACTCCCGCAGTTGCCGCCGAAGCTTTGAGTGTCTGACAGTTGATTTCTATTGCTTCAAGTAATAAGCGTATTTCAACAACAGGATGATTTCTGCCTATGCAGTTAACGGAAACAAAAACAGGAACATCTGTACCGCTTTCAATCATTTTGCCACGGAGAAAATTACAAGCAGATGAAAGCTTTGAGATATCTTTTACGGTTAATATCTGTAATTCCGAAAGCTGAGGAAATACATCTGTATTGTATACGCTTACCGTGCAGGAAGCGGAGAAATCACCGTCGACAGATGTAACCGTTATTATTGTCATTCCGTCAGAAACGGCTGTAATCAAGCCGTTTTCATTGACTGTTGCAACGGAAGTGTCAGAGCTATGAAATTTTACCGATGTCAGTTCTGCATTGGACGGAATAACCGCATATTCCAGATGTTCCGTTGTTCCCTGTTTCAAGTCAACGCTTTCCTCACATGATATTCCCGTTACCTTTTGCGGAACAACAAGAGTGCCCGTTACTGTTTTTGTTTTTTGGTTTTGAGCAATGACTGTAACCGAGTAACCGTATTGACCGCCACTGTCCAATATTGCATTTATTGAAAATGTAATTTCCGAAGGATTTAACAGATTTTTTTCTTTTGTCAGTACAATACTGTAAACACCGTTTGTTGATGAACTTTTTATTGAATCTGCTCCTGCATTTGCCACCGTACAGGCTTGAGCTTGTTTGCTTGTCAATCCCGATAAAGTAAACTGTATTTTTGTCAGCGGATAGCTTTCGTGTTTGGCAGTAAAAGATGCAGATGCTTCTGCACCGTAACGGTTCGCCGAAACGGATAAATCCGAAATTGTCGGTGCAGACTGGTCAATCGGGGTAAACGGTTGTGTCATTTCAGCGCTTGCATATGTCCAATACTGAGAAAAAGCTCCGAAACCCTCAATGTAGTCGCACTTATATTCAACGGCTACAGTGAAGCTGCCGCCGCCTGATGAGTTGTGAGATACATAATGAGTTTGACTAAACACTTCATCGGAGCCGTATGCGGGGATATTAAATGTATGTGTGTTTGTTCGGTCATACACTGTTGAACCGTTTATTTTGAGCAAAAGATGTTCATAACCGCCGTCTGCTTCTGAACCGCTGTTATTACGGATTATGGATATCGTGAGTTTAGATTGGTTCGTTGGAATAAGAGGCTCTGCAACAACCTTCAGCTGATGAGTTACACTCAAAACAGAATGCATTAAATAGGATAAATCTTTTATGTATGTAGGCATGGTTTATTCCTCACTTGACGCAAAGTCTCTTTCAATCATATTCACCGTTGCGGTTATTCTGTGTCCGATGGATATGGCTAAGCTTTTTATAATTCCTGTCTTCAATCCGTCATAGGGCGTTTCAATACTGCAAATATCCCCGGGGGCTTCATCCGAATAAAGAATTCTTGCAGTTATTTCGTTCGGCTGAAAACCCGCTTCTTCGAGTTCAGTTATTTTCTTGTCGATATCCGACATCATTGAATATTTGTCGCAAATCAAAGAATTACTCATTTCATAAGCTTTTCGGCGGGGATTTTTTTTACTTCTGCTGTCAAAAATATTATCAAAACTGTTTTTATATTGATTAACAGTTATTTTGTTGTAAGCTTTGACTGTCGTATACTCTGCACGGCCAAGAATCTGTGAAGAACTTATTATTTTGTTTTTTCGATTTTTCGGTTTTAAGAACCTTAAAACTCGGGAGCCAAAACCTGTTAAAAAGCTACCTGTAGCAAAAGAAACCATTGCCGCTGCTGTTCGGGCATTTTGATTTTCCTCAATAAAACCCGTAAGCTGAATATCGCTGTTATCTGTACATTCAATATAAGAATCTGAACTTGCCTCAATCTCTTCAACTATATTCTGTGACAATATGTCAGTCTGTTCTTTTTGCGGAAAATCCGAGGTTTGCATTCTCATAATTTCATCCGAACATTCGAAAGAATATATGTTTTTTCCTATAGCCGGAACTCTGTCAATCACAAATTTTCCGAAAAGCTTCTCTTCTTTACCGCTGTAAACATATAATTCCTGCATATCCTGCGGCTTGAAATCTGTGATTTCGGCAACAAAGTCACAGGTCGATGCAGGAACGTCGGTACAGTCGGGACTTATTTCCGTGAAAATCTCGATGTTTGAATGAAAATCCGTTATTTCTCTGACCTTTCCGAGGTCTATTCCTGCAAGCTTTACAAACTGATACGGGATTTCGGTTTTTTCAAATGTGATTGTAATGCGACTGAAATTCTCAACCGGATTCTCAAAATAATAATCAAGAGAATTCGGATAGATTTTCTCTTTGCTTATTATTTCTATGCTGTTTTCCGTAGAGCGCCACCATCTGACGGTCATTTCGGAACAATAATTCTTCCAGAAATGGAATGTTATGCCAGGTGCGGAAAAATAAGAACCGCCTGACTCACTGAAATTTATAGCAATAATTATTGGCGCTTCAAAGGTTTTCAAGCTGTCGCTGCATTCGGATGAAACATATCCGATATTATCATTTTCATCAGCAAATTCGAGCTCAAAATCAAGCAGGTTTATACCTTGCCCGGTTAATGAAGCATAGTTGATAAGCTCCCTTTTGTTTGTGTTTAACAAATCACCTAAGCTCTGACACGGTGTAGCATATGATGCGGTTACTTCACCGTATCTGTCTGCAAGCGGAGCGAAATCATTGATTATAACCTTATTCATTCGACAATCCCCGCCTTGCTCTTTAAAAATGATATTGCTTCATCGGGAGTTTTGAAAATATAGCGTTCTCTCCAGTTGGGAGAACCATCCAATAATGCTTTACCGCTGAAAGACGGAGTTGTTAACGTAACACTTCCGTTAAATCTGCTTACGGCTGATATCGGAGGCGGAACAAACATAACTCTTTTTATCCACGTCACTATGACTTCATACTGACCCTTCATATTTATGTTGCCTTCGATATAACCGAATCCGCCCCATCTGCCAACCTTCGGAGGGTCTTTCAGAATATTTCCGTTGATTTTCATTCCGAACATAAGCTCATGAGCTGCAATCGGAATAGATGATGTGTTAACGGCAACAGATGCGTATTTAAATATAGAGCCACCGCCCGAAAATGCGGGGATTTCTTTGAATACTTCCGCAGTCGAAACCGTAACCATATTTCCGACCTGAACACCGGGAGCGTATATAGCACCTTTTGACCCTTTGCATTCAACTGCAATCGGTGCAAATACAGGGTGCGAAGCCTGAATAGTCGGCATTATTCATCACTCCTTCTCTGCGGTGATATTGATTGAAATTCAACTGTGATGTCATCATCCCAGATATAATCACCGTTTATTTTATCGGCAAGGATTCTTTCACCGCCTGAAATATGTGCGTTATAAGATATTTCTGCTTTGTTATGCGGAAGAGTAACAAAATGATACTCTTTGCAATCCGAAAGGATATCAAAAAAAGCGTTTATATCATCCTGAGAAGCATCAGGATGCTTGGTGAAAATGACAGTATGGTTATACTTGGTACCTATAACATCATAGCTGTTTTCACCGTTCTGCTTCATTGTTACAGAATCACCGTATACTTTTTCAAATCGTTCTTTTACCGATATGGCAATTATTGTTTCGGAAAAGTCGATACCGTCAATCTTAACCATGTAATCATCCTTTACTTGTCGAATACACCTTGACGGGTATTCTCTTCTTCTATGTAGAAATTAAGACCGCGAACAACGCTTCGTGCAGAGCCTGTAGCTGTTACATTGATGTTGTTTACTGTCTTTTGATTTATTGCCCTTTCGAGGGCATCGAGACGGCGTGACATCGTTTCCTGCTCCGCTGTCTTTTCCTGTTGCTGACGGTTATAATTACGGTTCTGAGCTGCCGTAAGAACTCTCTCGCCCTCATGAAGCTCGGAAGTATAACCGTTATAAGGTACATATCCTATACCACCCGCATTAGAGCCGTCATTATCATTGTTGAATGCGTTCTTGAATCCGGATTTGAGACCGCTGAAGATATCTTTTGCAACCTGCCACCAGTCATATTGAAGAATTTCTTCAACAAGAACTCCGATAAGCTCCGCAGCACCTACAATCAATTCAGGTGCATTTGAAATAAGACCTTCTGCAATTGCTGTGCAGATATCGAGAGCACCTTTGAGGAGCTTTGCTGCGTTGTCATCGTTGAGAAGTCCATCGATGAGAGTTGTAACAAGGTCGAGAGCGGAATCAACCATCATTCCAGCATTGTCTCCGAGAGCTCCTACTATGCCCGAAACAAGAGCCAATCCGACAGCAAGAAGCTGTCCTATTGTTCCCTCTTCGCCGAAACTTCCCGCAAACATTTCAATAAGTGTTGTGGCTGTTTCCAAAAGCGAATCTGTGTTGTTTGCAATACCCGAAACGAGGGAGCTTAATATGTTCCCGCCCATTTCTAAAAAAATCGGTAATTGGTCAACAATAACTTCAAAGATGGTTTCGAACGCCGACGGAAGCAATTCTGCAATTGCTGAAAAAATCGGACCTATTTTTTGAGATAATCCGTTTGCTACTTCGTCGAAAGCTATTGCAATACTTGCAACACCTTTTTCAATCTGCATGGGTGCACTTTTGTCGCCTGCGAATAATCCCGTAACTCCATCCATAACCTGAGTTAAGCCGGGCAAGAATTCGGCGGCAAGATTATTCTTTACTGCATCGAATGTGCCCGTAAGGTTATCGAGACTGTCATTAAAATTGGCAGATGCGGCAACAGCTTCGTTGCTCATGACGATACCGAGGTCATGCGCTTTGTCTTTAAGCTCCTGAATGCCTTCGGCACCCTGAGCGAGCATCGGACCCATCTGATATGCCGCTTTTGAACCGAAAAGCTCAATTGCTTTTTCTGTTCTTTCAGTTTCATCTTTGATAGATGCAATCTGATTTATAGCTTCAGACAAATCCATGTCAGGCGCAGTTTTTGAAAGTGTTTTTGCCGCAGTTTCAAGTGTTTGAACTTCTACACCGCTCATCTTTGCGGCATATTCAAGTTCCTGAAAAGTTTCTGCCGAAACACCCATTCTTTGAGATGCTTCATCGATGGCATCACCTGCCGCCGCTGCCGTTTTCGCAGCTTCAAACATCTCTTCTGTAACTTTAATAACACCCGCACTTACTGCAGCGATACCCGCAACAGAACCAGCTGTTACTCCTGCCACAGTCTTAAGACCGCCTTCGGCGAACTTCTTTGCCGCATCTGTGCCTTTTTCAAAAGCGCCTGTTAACTTCGGATGCTCTTCTTTCAGCTTTTCAACCTTATCTTTGAAATCATCATAAGCATCTTTCACTTTTCCTATAACAGATGAATGGTCCTTGAATTCTTTTTCGGTGTCCTTCAATTGGTCTTTGAAGTTTTTGAGTTTGTTTTCGGTTTCTTCAATCTCTCTGCAGAATGCTCTGTATTCATCAGCTCCGATATCACCGTTTTTAAATTGTTTTTCAACGTCTTCCTGAGCCGACTTGAGCACGTTCAGCTGTTCTTCTGTGGCTGATACTCTATCTTTCAGAACATCCATTTTCTGAGCAATTAAAACGAGATTATCGGTATCATATTTCAGAGCGTTATTTATCTTGCCGAGCTCCGATGCGGTTTCTCTGCCTTTGTCCGTAGCATTTTTAAGTGCAGATTGGAGCTTAGTTGTTTCGCCGCCGATTTCGATTGTTATGCCTTTTATATTTCCTGCCATAATAAAACCAAGAGGGCAGCTTATTCAGCTACCCTCATTCCTCTCTCAATTAAAGCTTCTCTGTCCGGTTCTGTCTGTTCAAAGCAGTATGCTTCTTCAATCATTTCACGCCCGCCGGGAGTTCTTTTTAATTCATATAAAATTGCATCTCTCAGCAGTTGCCAATATTCAAACACACACAGCTCGTTAATCTCTTTGAAGGATAATCCGCAATAGTCACGGATTATTTTTTCTTCATAGGTCATAACGGGCAGAGAATATCCCGCACCTTCTTCCGAATTTTTCGGAGTATAATGCGGGATGTTGAGATGATATTCTTCTCTCTTCTCTTTCAGCCAAAGCGCAAAACCTGCTCCCATTCTGAAAATGTCAACAGGTTTAAACACATAAAGCGACTGAGGAGTGATTTCATGTTTCTTGTTGTTGTCCGAATATAATTCAGCAACAACTTTATAAAGGAGAATTTTATTCTTGCATTCAAGTGCAAAAGTTAATTTCTTGTAATCCTGCACAGTCGGCGGATTGATTCTTAACTTTGTTTTTTCGTTTTCGTCTGTTTCGATTTCCAAAGGATAGGTAATCTTTTTCAACTGTGCAAAATCAAACATAAATCAATCTCCTATTATGTTGTTGTGGTCTGTGTTGTACCCTGTGCCGTTGCAGGCTTTCTTGAAAGAAGAATAGCGGTTCGACCTTTTGTGTCGAAAGGTTCAGCCTGAAGCGTGGGATTGGTCATTGTGCCCGCACCCTTTGCAAACGCCCACGCAAGAGCTGCAACATTCTTTCCGTGAATCATGTAAATAATGTCGCCGTCTTTCTTGTCCTCATGAACAAGAATGCAAAGATAAAGCTTGCCGTTATCGTTCTGAATGCCGCCGATTTTGGTCATTTCGGTTCCGTCATTATCTGTTTCATAGCTTGCAGTGGGAACAAGCGTATTGACCATTTTATGGTCAAAGGTAACAACACCCAATGAAAGTGAAAAGCTCTCATCGGTAACTATCGTTTTAGACACTTCGCCGAAATCGTCTTTTTCGGTATAATGTGTTACAGAATAATTGGCGGTTGCACCGTTCTTTGTTCTGCC
>JAZRJR010000003.1:0-1729 GCA_045645885.1 Acutalibacteraceae bacterium
CTTCAAATTCTGAAATCGAGCCGTCATCATTCACGAACATAAGACCGAAACGTGATGCTTCTTCCCAAGGTACTTCAAGCATTGCAATTGTACAAGCTGCACCCTTTTCCTTGTGGTAACGGAGCATTTTGTTGTAGTCCATCTTGTAGATGTGGTCACCTGAAAGAACTGCAACATATTCGGGATTATATCTGTCAATAAAGTTGATATTCTGATAGATAGCGTTAGCTGTGCCCTTGTACCATTCTGTACCCTTGATCTGCTGATATGGTGAAAGCACATGCACACCGCCGTAGCTTCTGTCAAGATCCCACGGCTGACCGTTTCCGATGTAATCGTTCAGCTCAAGAGGCTGATACTGTGTAAGCACACCAACTGTTTCAATGCCTGAGTTGATGCAGTTTGAAAGAGGGAAGTCGATAATACGATACTTTCCGCCATAGGGAACTGCCGGCTTTGCAATGTTTTTTGTGAGTATGCCGAGTCTGCTGCCCTGGCCACCGGCAAGGAGCATTGCAAGGCACTCTGTTTTCTTAACCATTTTAATTTCCTCCGTTTCTATTTTTTGTAAAATTATTATTTCTTAGTTGTTTTTGCGGCAGGCTTTGAAGCTTTCTCTGCCTTTTTTGCCTTGGGTTTATGCTTTAGATAGATACATGAGAAGCCCGGAAGGTCAACTGTTATACTGTTGTCGAAGCCGTGCATAGGAATCTTCTTTGAAGAAGCCTTGGTCTTTGTGCCCTTTCCTTCGCCGCCGAATTCGACTGCATCTGAATTGAGAATAACCTCATAGCTGCCCTCAGCAGGTACACCGAAGCAGTATTTTTCACGCATAACCGGTGTGAAGTTGCAGATTGCAACAACAGTTTCGCCCTTCTTGTCCTTTCTTGCAAAGGCGATAACGCTGTTGTTGTTATCGTCACTTACAAGCCACTGGAAGCCTTCCCAGCTGTAATCTATTTCCCAGAAAGCAGGAGTTTTCAGGTAAATATTATTGAGCTTCTTTACATAGTCCTTAAGCTGTCTGTGCTTGTCGTAGCCGAGAAGAAGCCAGTCAAGACCGCTGTCATATTTCCACTCAATGAACTGACCGAATTCCTGTCCCATAAAGGTGAGCTTTTTGCCAGGGTGAATCATCATATATGCAAGGAAGGAACGGATTCCTCTGAACTTATCATCGTATTCACCGGGCATTTTATTTATAAGTGAGCATTTTCCGTGTACAACCTCATCATGTGAGATGGGAAGCACGAAATTCTCTGAAAAAGCATAGAAGAACGAGAAAGTGAGCTTATCGTGATGATGCTTGCGGTAGATGCCGTCCATTGAGAAATATTTCAGGCAATCGTTCATCCAGCCCATATTCCATTTGAAATTGAAGCCGAGACCGCCCATAAAGGTCGGTTTTGAAACCATCGGCCAGGCTGTGCTTTCTTCTGCAATCATAAGCACGTCGCCATGTTCCCTGAAAATGCTTTCGTTAAGTTTTTTTAGGAAGGCAACCGCTTCAAGGTTTTCTCTTCCGCCTTCAACGTTGGGAATCCACTCGCCGTCTTTCCGGCAATAATCAAGATAGAGCATCGACGCAACGGCATCAACTCTTAAGCCGTCGATATGGTATTTATCAATCCAGAACATTGCGCTTGAAACAAGGAAGCTCTGAACTTCGTTTCTGCCGTAGTCAAAAACTCTTGTTCCCCATTCATAGTGCTCACCCTTTCGGGGGTCT
>JAZRJR010000004.1:0-61490 GCA_045645885.1 Acutalibacteraceae bacterium
CCCGAAGCTCAGCTTCTTGGCTCAGCAATCGCTATGAAGGTTATGGAAGATGTTCCTTACGTTATGGGTCTTGATAAGTGGATCGGTACTGAGCTTAACGATTCAGCTTGCTCATACCTCAAGGACTTCGGTGCTGCAACAGCTTCAAACGGTGCAGTTGGACTTTACCACATTGACAAGCTTACTCCCGAAGCAGCAGAAATGGGCGAAAAGCTTATTGAAGAGGGCGCTAAGGAATATATCATTGACGATGCAGAGCTGAAGAGAGTTCAGGATAACTATCCCGTTATCTGGAAGAACCCTGATGCAGCTCCCAAGCTTTGCTTTATCGGTTGTCCTCACCTTTCACTTCAGCAGCTTAAGGACTGGACAGAAAATGTTGAAGCTGAGCTTAAGAAGAACGGCAAGAAGAAGGTTACAATTCCCACCGTATTTACAGCAGCTCCCAAGGTGCTCGAAAAGTTCAACAAGACAGAATATGCTGCACGTCTTAAGGCTACAGGTGTAATCACATCATATATCTGTCCTCTTATGTATATGAACAATCCTCTTTGTAAGAAGATGCCTGTTATTACCTCATCAAACAAGCTTCGTACATATACAACTTCAAGATATTATACAGATGCAGAAATTTTATGTATGATTACAGGAGGTAAAAAATAATGAAACAGTTCAAAGGCAGAGTTATTACTCCGGGTGAAGTTACTGCAGAAGCAGTTGTAACAACAGAAGGCTTCAACACTCTTGCATCTTTCCAGAACGCACTTCAGTTCGGTGACAAGGAAGTTAAGTGCGGCGACCAGAACAACAAGGATCTTTACGGCAAATCACTTTTAAACAAAGCTCTTTGCCTTCCTCAGACAATCGGTTCAACAACAGGCGGTCTTGTTCTTTACTGTGCTTGTGCACTCAAGAAGAACCCTGCTTGTATGCTCTTCTCAAACCCCATTGACTCACTTGCAGTTGCAGGCGCAGTTCTTGCTGATGTATGGGTAGACGATTGCTCAATGCCTGTTGTAGACAGTCTTGGTGACGAATTCCTCGCTTATGTAAAGGACGGAATGAAAATCACAATCAAGGCTGACGGTATTGTAGAAGTTGAATAAGATTAATTTGTAATGAAATGCTGAACGGTGAAAGCTGTTCAGCATTTTTTTGTTGACTTGCACTATATAAAATGTTATTATTGAAAATGGAAAAAATAATATGAAGAGGTGCATTATGATTAGAAAATCTCTTGCAGGGAGCTGGCTTTTAAAAGACACAAAAGGTGAATACAGTCTTGACGCCGAAGTTCCCGGCACAAACTATCTTGATCTTATGAATGCGGGGATTATTGAAGATCCGTTTTACGGTGAAAATGAAAAGGATGTATATTGGGTAGCTCAGCGTGACTGGACTTATGAAAAAACTTTCGAGGTTACTGCTGACGAGCTTAAAGAAGAAAAAATCACTCTTATCTGCAAGCAGCTTGACACAATTGCAACTCTTTTCATCAACGGTGAGAAAATCGGTGAGGCAGAAAACTGTCATCTCGCTTATGAGTTTGATATCAGAAGATATCTTAAAGAAGGTGAAAACACCCTCAGCATTACCTTTGAGTCACCGGTTAATTATGTAAAGGAACGTTATGAAAAGGAAAAAACTCCTTCCAACGCAAACGGTCAGAACGGTATTATCAGAATCAGAAAGCCTCAATGCCACTTCGGCTGGGACTGGGGCCCTGTGCTTCCCGTAAGCGGTATCACAGGTGACATTTTCATAGAAATGAGAAGCGAAGGCAAAATTTCTGATATGAAAATCCGCCAATACAGAAACGACGACAGTTCATTCACCGTAACCGTTAAGCTTGAAGCTGACCTTTATGAGGGCGAAAAGGCTGAAATAAGCCTTATTTCACCAAAAGGTGAAGAGCTGAAGGTTAAAGGTGACGAAGCTGAATTTACGGTGGAAAGCCCTGAATTATGGTGGACATATGAACTCAGCGGAAGCAAGAATCAGCCTCTTTACACAGTAAAGGCGGTTCTCAAAAAAGGCAGAAAGATTGTGAATACAGCCGAAAGAAAAATCGGTCTTCGCACAATCGAGCTTGACAGGAGCGCTGATGAATACGGTGCAACCTTTAAGTTTATTCTCAACGGTGTACCTATCTTTGCAAAGGGTGCAAACTTCATTCCCGGTGATTCACTTCCCACTCGTTTCACAAGGGATAAGATTGAATATCTCCTTGACACAGCTCTTTATTCAAATATGAATATGCTGAGAGTCTGGGGCGGCGGATATTATGAAAGCGACACCTTCTATGACCTTTGTGACGAAAAGGGTATTCTTGTGTGGCAGGACTTTATGTTCGCATGTCAGCCCTATCCCTTCTTTGACGACGACTTCCTCACTAATGTGAAAAAGGAAGTTGAATATAACATCAGACGTCTTCGTAACCATCCCTCACTTGCTATCTGGAGCGGTAACAACGAAATCGAAGCAATGGCTATGGGCTGGATTAACTTCCCGAAATATATCAAGTGGACTGAAAAATTCTTCTATGATATTCTTCCCTCTGAAGTAAGAAAATTTGACGAAGACACACCCTTCATTCCCGGTTCACCCTGCGGTACCGAGCATATGAAGGAGGTTGACGGTGATAACTACGGTGACACTCATCTCTGGGCAGTATGGCACGGACTTCAGAATATGAAGTATTACAGAAAGAGAATGACACGCTTCTGCAGTGAATTCGGCTTTGAATCTCTTCCTGATATCAAAACAATCCGTACCTTTGCAAATGAAAGCGACTACGATATTCATTCACCTGTATTTATGGCACATCAGAAGTGTAATACAGGTAATGACAAAATGCTCTACTACATAGCTTCACGTTTCCGTCTTCCCAAAAAGTTTGAAGACCTCATCTATCTTTCTCAGGTAACTCAGCTTGAATGTATCAGCGATGCCACCGAGCATTGGAGACGCAACAAGGGCAGATGTAACGGCTCAATTTATTGGCAATTCAATGATTGCTGGGGTGTATGCTCCTGGGCAAGCATGGACTATTACGGCAACTACAAGGCTCTTCAGTATAGGGCAAAGCACTTCTTTGCTCCTGTGTCTGTATCAATAGAAGATGTAGACCACAAAATTAACATTTACATTCTCAACGATAAGGCAGAAGATAAAAAGCTTACACTCAAGTGTAAAATCTTCGACTTTGAAAGCGGAATCATTCAGGAAAAGAGCCGTGATTTCACAGTAGAAGCACTCAAGAATGAAAAGGTATTCACCCTTTACGAAAAGCAGCTTAAGGCAAAATATGATCTTTCCCGAATCGGTGTAAAGGCTGAGCTTTATGAAAACGGAGAGCTTCTTTCAGAAAAAACTTATCTCTTCAGACCTGAAAAGGCTCTTAACCTTAAAGCGCCTGAGATGAGTCTTCATACAGAGCTTGAGGGTGACGAAATTGCAATCACAGTCAAGAGTGACATTTTCGCAAGACTTGTAAGAATAGAAAGCAGTCTTTCAACTCTTCCGCTTTCAGAAAATTACTTTGACCTTCTTCCTGGTGAAAGCAGAACTGTAAGAATGAAGCTTGACAAGCTCTTTGATGCTAAGGTTCAGATGAACAGCTTCAGCCTTATGTGTGCAAACGCAATTGAACCAATGAGCACTGCTGCTTACGACCTTATGCAAAGATTAAAGCTTGCAGCAAGACCTGACTCAATAGGTCAGTTCATTTACTACAGTCAGAAGGGCAAGCTTGATTAAAACAGAGGTAGAGAAATGGAAAGTTTAAAAAGCTTTTTAAAAAGTGAAATCTCAGCTCTCAGAGCAGAAGTGTCAGGTTTTGAATATGCTTTGTGGTGGATAATCAGAGCCATTCAGAGCTTTATTCTTGTGAAGATGATTGTTACGGATATTACCAATAATAATATTCTGCTTCTTTCACTGAATCTTCTTGCAACTTTTACTGTTCCTCTTGTAAGATTGATGCTTTTTCCGAAGAGAATATTTACAAGACTTTCATTTCACAGTCAGACATGGCTCAATGTAATGATTTTCTTCGGTTCATTTCTTGCACAGGGCTTAGGGTGGAATCATACAGTAACCAGCTGGGACAAGATTCTTCACTTAATGGCAGGTGCGGTAATCGTGTTTATCGGTGACGGTGTGTCAGGTATGTTTATCGGTGAAAACGACAGAGTATCACCGCTGTTCAGAACCTATGCCGCAACAGGATTTTCCTATATTGCAATAGTAATCTGGGAAGTGTTTGAGTTCTTTGTGGATTTCTATTGGGCAGGCTCAAACAATCAGGCTTATAACATAAACCCTGAGCGTGACAGGTTTTTCTTTATGATTTTCGGTCAGGGAGCACAGAATGAAAATCAGTGGGCAGTTTTTGACACCTGCGTTGATATGTTCTGTGCAGTGGCGGGAACGATTCCTGCGGTAATCGGTCTTTATCTATGGCTGAAAAGAAAACAGAAAAAGGCTGCTTCAATCTCAGAAAAAGAAACAGTTTTGGCACAATAAAATTTTAATAACTATTATATGAAAAGGAGAATTTAATTATGTTTAATTCATTCGGTGCAAAGTTTATATCAGTATTTATGAGTATACTGCTTACCCTCGGAACAACCTTCGGCTTTTTCAAAGCGCCCACAACAAAAAGTGCAGAAACATACCGTAATGACAATATCAAGAATGTTATCTATCTTATAGGTGACGGTATGGGCTTCAACCACCTTGAAAAGACCAAAAAAGAGAGAAATACCGCTCTTGTTATGGATACATTCGGTATAAAGGGCAGTTCAATGACACGTTCATTCTCAGCTTCTGTAACTGACAGTGCGGCAGGCGGTACAGCTCTTGCTGCGGGCGTCAGAACAGGCAATGGTATTATCGGTGCTTACTATCTTGATAAAAACAGCAAATATTCTTATCCCAAAAATATCACAGAGCTTTGCCTTGAAAGAGGTATGATGACAGGCGTTATCACAACTGACGAAACCTCAGGTGCAACCCCTGCATCTTTCTCAGCTCATTCATCCAACAGAAATAACACAGAGGATATTACAAACGATCAGCTCTCATCTGACATCGACCTTATCTGGGGTAAATCCAACGGTGTTGCAACAAAAAGCAAGGCTGAAGCAAACGGTTTTGAATACATCACCTCTTACGGTGAAATGATGGCTCTCGAAGAGGGCAGCCGCAGCTTTGCTCAGTTCACAAATTCTCTCTGGACTCTCAGCCAGTCAGACAAGAATACACCTAATCTTGAACAGATGGCAATTAAGGCAGTTGATCTTCTTGACGATACTGATGAAGGCTTTTTCCTTATGATTGAAGGTGCGCATATTGACAAGCACTCTCACAGTAATGACGACCAAAAGACAACGGAAGCTACTCTTGAATTTGACAGAACAATTGAGGCAATGCTCAGCTATGCAAAGGCAGACGGTGAAACTCTTGTGATTGTAACAGCTGACCATGAAACAGGCGGTATCACAGACAAAAACGGCACTTATACCTTCACAAGAGACAGCCACAGCGCTGCAGATGTACCTGTTCTTGTATACGGCACAGACAAGCTCATCAGAAACGGTGAAAAGCTCAACAACTATGAAATTCCCATAAGAATTGCTTATGTGCTCGGCTTTAGTGAAGATGAGTTTCCCGTGAGTGTAAATCAGAATTAAAAAGCTACGAAAAACCTGTCCGAAAATTCGGACAGGTTTTTTATAAGCGTAATTTACAAAAGGAAAATATTGTGATATAATTGTTTTATCTTTAAAAGAAAGAAGGAGAAAATATGGACTTTTCAACAGTGATTACTTATCTCAAAGATTTGCTTGCCACGGTTATGATTCTTCTTACGATGTTTTCACCGGCCTTCGGCAGCAAGGCAGAATCTTATTCTGCAGAAAGACCTGATGAGCTTATTACAAGCTTTGCGGTAGTATCAGACATTCATGTGGAAACAAACCATCCGGAGCCTTACAGCAGCCTCAAGGGTGTTCTTCAGGGCATCAAGGTCGGTAAAGACATTGACGCTGTTGTTTATACCGGTGACAATGTTATGAACGGTCAGGTTCTTGAAGATGTGTTTTTCTATTCTGCCGTAAGAGCTGTAATGCCTGCAAAAAACAATTATGTTGTTACAGGTAATCACGACTTAGGTAACGGCGAGGGTGACTACAGCAAATTCCGCAGCAACTTCATTCTCTTCAACAAGCTCGTTTTAGGAAACGATATTGATGAGCTTTATTACTACAAGGTTGTTAACGGCTGCTATATGATTTTTATGAGCTCAGAGGATCTTTGTGTAGGAGATTATGTTATCAGCGATGAGCAGTTGAACTGGCTTAAAGGTGTGCTTGACAAGGCACAGGCTGAAAATGCGCCCATTCTCGTTTTCAATCATCATCCTATTTATCTTGTCAGAGACAGAGATTACAGAGAGATTGCATGGCTTCTTCAGAAATATGACAATCTTGTATATTTCCACGGACATTATCATAACCAGCTCACCACAGACAGCTTCTATGAGTGGCACGGTGTTGATTGCATCAATGTTCCCCGTGCAACCGAAAACAGTGACTATGATCCCGGTTCGGGACTTGTAGTTGAGGTGTATGAGGATGAAATCGTTGTAAGATCAAGAGATTTCATCAAGAGCGAATGGATGGATTTCAGATATACATATTGATAAGAGATAGCGGATTGTCTTAATATTATCATTTAAAAGGAGTATTACCGTGAAAAAATTACTTTGCTTAATTCTCACACTTGTTCTTGCTGTGAGCGGTCTTGCAGTTGCTTTACCTGCCAATGCTGCAAAGATTGTAACCGAAAACGGTGTTCAGGTGGAAATAGCCCCCTTCCTTTATAAGTCTGCTCTTTATCAGATGGAATTCCCCAGCCATCAGTCATATGAAATCAAAGAGAAGAGCATTGAGGGAGATTATGCAATTTCCCGTGAAATCAACGACCTTTCTTATACCTTTGTTTTCCCTGCAGGTACAGAAAAAATCGAATGCATGGTTTCTGTTGACGGTGAAGGCTGGACAGGCTTCCGTATCAATAGTAAGGACAATGCAAATTATTGGGAAAAGGATGCTTCAGGCAAGGCTGATCTCAGCAAGCCTCTTACCTTCTACCGTGACGAGGTTACTGCAGAGCGTGACGAATACGGCGTTCTTTACAGAGATTACCTGATGAATGCAGGTGTTAAGGGCTTCAGGGATTACGATAAGATTTACTGGAAGCTGAACTATACCTGCGGCGGAAAAGAGCTCACCGAATATTTTGATATTAAGCTCTATGATTATGACAATGCTGAAAAGCTTGATGTGAAGGCTGTAAACTACAACGTGGCAGGTCTTCCCTTCGGGATTTTCTCAGGTGAAGATGTAACAGGAAACCAGAAGGTTTCAGGTAAATATCTTTCAGAAAACGGCTTTGATATTGTTGCTGTACAGGAGGACTTCGACTTCCATAAAAATCTTCTTTCAGGAATGAGCGGCTTCGATTACGCTACAAATCATACAGGCGGAATTCCCGGTGGCGACGGTCTTAATATCTTTACAAAGGGTATGCCCGTTTACAACAAAACAAGAGTGCCCTGGGATGAGGCCTACGGTATTCTTTCAGACGGTTCGGACGAGCTTACACCCAAGGGCTTTATGTATACCGTTATCGATATCGGAAACGGTGTTTATGTAGATTTCTACAATCTTCATGCTGATGCTTACGGCGGTGAAGGCTCAAGAAAGGCAAGAACAAGTCAGTTCAGACAGCTCGCAAAGTTCATTGAAGAGCGCTCATCTGAAAATGACAGACCCGTTATCATAGCAGGTGACTTCAACTACCATTTGCACAGCCGTGAAGAAAATGATTCTCTTTACAATATTCTCTGTAAGGAGCTTGGCTTCAAGGACGCATGGGTAGAATTCCATAACGACGGCGACTATTTCAATATGAACAAGTGGCCTGCAACAGGCTCTTCATGGGGCAACTGGGACTCAGTTGAAAGATTTATGTACAGAGCAGGCGGCGGTGTGGATGTTACCGTAAACGGCTTCAGATATACCAACGTTACTGACGGCAGCGACAAGACAGTATCTGACCACGCTGCAGCAGAATGCGATTTCACATTCATTAAAACTGCAGACTTTAAAGAAAACACACAGAGCCTTGAAATCGTGAAGGGCAAGGGAACAGACTTTATTCACAAGCTAATGTGGATTGTAACTGTTCTGGCAAAGGTTTTCTCAGACCTGGGCAACCTTCCCGAATTGCTTAAGGAAATTTGAAAGCTGAAAAAATTAACGCCATCCTGAAAAGGGTGGCGTTTTTGTGTGTTGAGTGATATTCTAACCTTGCGGTTCTCAAAGTTTCTTTGTGCCTTGGAGCGGTACAGAAACTTTGACCGCTGCGCCGTTTCACACTCCCTTCATCTGCCACAGGCAGCGGTCGTGTTCAATACCTCTCAATCCGTTTGAGGACCGTGTTTACAAAAAAATGATTCGATCAAAAAGTGTTGCACTTAGTTTGACAAATCATTGTTTCTCACCCTCTTAGGGTTCAAGCCCCTTTTAGTTTTCAGAAAACGAGATAAAAAAATAACTCAGCAGCCTTTTGGCTACTGAGTCTTGGTGCGAGAGACGGGACACGTCTTTGCTTCGCAAATCCTGCCTCCTCGTCGACCCAATGCTTCGCATTCGGTACCCGACTTCGGACTTCAAAACTAAAAACAGTCCACCGGACTGTTTTCTTAACGTTTCTCACCCTCTTAGGGTTCAAGTCCCTTTTAGTTTTCAGAAAACGAGATAAAAAAATAACTCAGCAGCCTTTTGGCTACTGAGTCTTGGTGCGAGAGACGGGACTTGAACCCGTACGAGCTGCCCCACACGCCCCTCAAACGTGCGCGTCTGCCGATTCCGCCACTCTCGCATATTAACTTGTTGCTTTCGCAACTGCTCGACTAATATACCACTAATCTTTGCTCTTGTCAACACTTTTTTGCAAAAAAATGCGATTTTTTTCGAATTGTTTCATAAAAGCTATCCACCCGTCAAACAATAGTTTTCGGGTGGATAAATTTTTTTAAATTTTAATCTGAAGGGGAAGGCTGACAATGTCTTCTGACTGAATTGCACCTTCTTCAAGGCAGATGTAGTATTGATAGCTTGCGCTTTCATAATAGAAATCTTCGTCTTCAACAGTTACAAAGCAGGTTACTGTTTCGCCGTCATCAACACAGCTTATCTGTGCAGGAACCTTCTGCAGCACGCTCGCACCTGCCATCTGATAAACATAGGCTTTTCCGCCGCCTTCAATGTTGTCTCCGAGTCTGCCGCTGAGATCAAAGATTACATCGTCAAAATAAATATCTTCAGGCTTCTGGATGATTTTATAGTCGCTGATATCCTTGTAAACTCTGCCGCCTGAAGCTTTGTCACCATCTTTTTTGCTTGTGGTGATGAGCGTGGGCTCTGTTGACGGTTCGGGTTCGGTTGAAGGAGCAGTTGAAGGCTCGGTTGTTTCTTCCGTTGTTTCCTCAGTTGTCTCTTCGGTGGTTTCCTCTTCAGTAGTTTCCTCAGTTGTTTCTTCCGTTGTCTCTTCAGTAGTTTCCTCAGTTGTTTCTTCGGTTGTTTCTTCCAGAGAGGAGGGGACTGTGGGAGCCTGAGTGGGATAGGTTGTGCTTATGGTGGGAAGAGTTGCGGGCTCTTTCTCGCCACCGGTAGCTTTGATTATAAGCGCCACAATGAGTGCCAGAACAATTGCAAGAGCAGCCACAATGAAATACATTTTCTTTGAGCTTTCTTCCTCTGCAATAACCTCTTCGTTTGTTATATCGTCTTCGTATTCATATTCATCGGGCTCCGTAACAGCTGCAGGCTCTTCTTCTTTGTTTTCATAATCAGAGAAAACCACATCGTCAGGTGAAAGCTCATAATCAACAGGAGGAGCTTTCGGTACTGCACGGGCCTGAGTGAATGAGGGCGCAGCATCGGGAACGGACTGTACGGGTGCCGTTGCAACAGCCATCATCTGCAGATATTTCTGAAGCTCGCTTTTAAGCATATGAGGTGCTGCATATCGGTCATAGGGAGAATATGCACACGCCTTGAGAATGATTCTTGAAAGGTTCACATCTGACTTTGCAGGCTTTGCAAAGGCCTCGCCTCTGATTCTTTTTTCAAAAGCCTGTTCTCTGTCTGTAAGGCTGAGAGGAGTGGGGTAAGCAGGGGAGAAGGGCATTCTGTTGTGGTTGAGAAGCTTATACATGAGAAGTCCCAATGAATAGATGTCGGAAGAATCGCTTTTTCCTCTGCCAAGATGGATTTCAGGTGCAGTATATGATGAAATATCAGGTGCATCTGAAGTGTATTCTCTTTCTGAAAGGCCGGAATCTCCAAGCTTGAATCTGCCTTCACCGTCTGCATAGATATTGTCAGGACGCACTTCAGAGTGAATCACACCCTGACTGCGGAAGCCTTCAAGAGCGTTTGAAATATCCACCGCAAGCTTTACTGCCTGAACCGGGGGAACGGTATCTGCCTTGAAAACCTCGCTGAGCGGAGTGAGCTGCTCCATAAGAATTATAGCATAGAAGCAGGAGCTTTCCTTTACAATTTCAAAATCATCAAAGCGGATAATGTTGGGGTTGCCACGGAGAGCGAGCATTTTCTGAAGATTGTGTCGGACAGTTTTTTCAAGCTGCTCCAGATATTCACCAACCGTCTGATATTTGCCCGAAGCAATAACTCTGCTGATTTCGTGGTCGCTTTCAGGAAAACGGAGAGTTTTGATACCCATACGGCGGACAAGTCCGTTTTCGTTGCGGGTTACTCTGAAAAAGGCGGAATTTCTGCCCTGACCGATTTTTGATTCAACATACCATGAACCGAAAAGAGGTTCAAGTGATTTAAGTTTTTCTGCTGTCATTATATCAACTCCTTGTGCGGAGAATTTTACTGTGTTAATTTATATAATACCATCATTGTTCATTGCCGTCAAGAGCGGTATGAGCCTCTCTTATTTTACATAATTTTACAAAGTTATGTATTTTTATAAATAATTATATATTTTACGACTTTTCTATTGATTTCTTTTCTTAAAAGATGTAAACTATTATACTGTCAAAATAGCGATTATTAATTCAGATATAGGTGAACCAAGTTGAAAAAATCAGTTTTAGTTTTAATTCTAGCAGTGATTCTGACACTTTATCCTGTCAGAAATTTTATATCTCTTGCAAACACTGAAGGCTCTGTGACAACAGCTCATGATGAGGCTGAAGAATATCTTCAGAAGCTTTATGATTACGACATCAAAAAAGCTCAGAGCAACGTAAAAAGAGCGAGCAACCTGAGAAATGACAATGGTGTTGCAACAAGTGCGGAAATAAAGAATGTGCTCAAAAAGCTTGATGAAGGAAAAACCACTTACCGCAAGATTTTCAAGGATGTGTATATTGTAGGCGACTCACTTATGAACGGTCTTGAGTGTTACAACATTCTTAACAGCAACCGCCTTATCACTCAGGTAAGTGCAAGCCTTTACCATCTTTCAGGTAATGTCAATAAAATTATCAAGGCTTCACCCGACACTCTTATTCTTCACTACGGTGTCAATATGATTTCCACAAAGGGAAGTCAGCTTAATAATTTTATTTCAATGTACACAAGACTTATAAAGCAGATTCAGAAGGGCTCTCCCGACACAAGAATCATTATCAGCGGACTTTTCCCCGTTGACAGAAGCATTGCAAAGGCTGCAAGATTCTCAAAAATCAGCACTTATAACAATGCGCTTAAGAATATGTGCAAGGAGCTTAAAATCGAGTATCTTGAAAGTGCGCCTGTTCTTAAGGCTCATCCCGAATGTTATGGCGGTGACGGTATTCACCTTTCAAAGGCATTCTATGAAAAATACTGGCTCAGACACATTATCAGAGAAATGGGGATAGTGGGATGAAAAGGTACAGAATTGCAGAAATAATCTGCATTGTTATACTTCTCGTTTTTATCGGTGTGCTTTCAGCAGATGAAACCGCCAGCGACAAAACGGTTAAAGAGGTTGCAGGTGCAGTGATTTCAGATGTAAGCATCAAGGGACTTACAAAGCAAAGTGAAATGCAGATCAAAAAAGAGCTTTCTCTTACTGCAAAGGAATATGACGGCATTTATTTTGCTAAAAGCGATGATGTTATGGATGTAAGAGAAATTCTTATAATCAAGCTGAAGGAAAATCAGAGTGCAGAAGATGCAATCAAAAAAATTGAAAAAAGAGTAAGCGCAAAGCAGACTCTTTTTGAAGGCTATGCACCGGAACAAAGTGCTATGCTTAAAAATTATGTTCTCAGACAGAAAGCGGGTTTCATTTTCTACTGTGTATTGAAAGAGAGTGAAACTGCCGTTTCAGCATTCAACAAAACTCTTTAAAAGGTGAAAAAGATAAATGGTATTCAGCAGTGCAGCCTTTCTTTTTGCGTTTCTTCCGATTGTTATGGGCTTATATTATCTGCCCGTATTCAGAAAAAACGAAAGAAAGAATTTCAGATATAAAAACTTAATACTGTGTCTGTCAAGCCTTCTGTTTTATGCATGGGGCGAGCCGGTGTATATTCTTCTGATGATTCTCAGCATGGTGTTCAACTATTATGTGGGTATTGACATTGAAGAAAATGTGCTTGATTCAAAAAAGAAAAAGACAGCACTTCTTTTAGGTCTCGGCTTCAATATTTTTGCTCTGGGATTTTTCAAATATTCCGGCTTTATTGTGTCTTCACTTGGCGGACTCTTTGGTGCAGAAATTGAATATTCACCTCTGCCTTTGCCTATAGGTATTTCATTTTATACCTTCCAGATTATGTCATACATAATCGATGTTTATTACGGCACGGTAAAGGCTCAGAGAAAGCTTCTGCCCTTTATGACTTATATTTCAATGTTCCCCCAACTTATTGCAGGACCTATTGTTCAGTATTCCGACATTGAAGAGCAGCTCAAGGAAAGAAGCGTCAGTGTTGAAAAATTCGCTGCAGGTGTAATTTTCTTCATCAGAGGTCTTGGCAAGAAGGTTCTTTTTGCAAATACAATCGGTGCGGTTTATACCGAAATTACAGCGGGTGATATCAGGAAGGCTTCTGTTGTGACTGCCTGGTTCGGTATTATCTGCTACACTCTTCAGATTTATTTCGACTTCAGCGGTTATTCGGATATGGCTGTGGGCCTCGGCAAAATGTTCGGCTTTAATTTCTGCAAGAACTTTGACCTGCCTTACATTGCAACAAGCATAACCGATTTCTGGAGAAGATGGCACATCAGTCTTTCGAGCTGGTTCAGAGATTATGTATATATTCCTCTCGGCGGCAACAGAGTTTCAAGAGGCAGACATATACTCAATATTCTTATTGTGTGGTCACTTACAGGTCTCTGGCACGGTGCAGCATGGAACTTTGTTGCATGGGGTGCTTTTTACGGAATTCTTCTCATACTCGAAAAATATTTCTTCAAGGATATTATTGCAAAAACTCCCATGTTCCTGCGACATGTTATAACTATGATTGTGGTTATGCTCGGCTGGGTGCTTTTCTCATCAGAAACACTCACAGATGCCCTGACTTATATGGGCTCAATGTTCGGCTTTGCAGGAAACGGCTTCTTTGACTCAACGGCAAAATATCTTCTTTCAACTAATATGTTCCCTGCTGTGTTTATGTCACTCAGCGCCTTCGGAGCATTCTCACACCTTCCCAGAACAAAGAACTTCAAGGTGAATGTAATTATGCTTTGTGCAGGATATATTTTAATCTTCTGCCTTTGTGTAATTTATCTTATCAGTGAAACCTATAACCCCTTCCTTTATTTCAGATTTTAACGACAGGTTCTTAAGGAGCAGTAATGGATATACATGACAACGAAAACCTCATTTATGTGAATGAGGCACCCGGTGAAAAAAGAATAAACAAAGGCAATGTGGTTTTTCTCTGTCTTACTGTCTGCTTCTGTGTAATTATCGGATTGGGCGGACTTGTGAATTTCATTGCAAAGGACAGAGACTTTTCAGAAAGTGAAAACCGTGTGCTTGCTTCATTCCCGAAGCTTACAATTTCTTCAATTGCTGACGGAACTTTTATGAAAAACTTTGAAACATATATGTCTGATCAGTTTGTTATGAGAGACAGTATGATTTCACTTAAAAGCTATTTTGACCGTCTTTCAGGCAAGAGAGAGGCAAACGGAGTTTATATCGGTGAAGAAGGCTATCTCATTGAAAAGCCTTCAAAATACACTTCAAAAAAAGCAAAAGAAATGACAAAGAGCATAAACGCTTTTATGAAAAAGTACCCTGATATTCAGAAAATGGTTGCCATTTCTCCCAACGCAAGCTACATTTATTCTGAAATGCTTCCCTCAGGTGTGGAGCTTCATAATCAGTACAGTGAGCTCAAGGGTATACTTAACCGTCTTGAGGGTGAAAATTACAGCTTTCTCAATGTGACAAAGGCATTGAAGAAGGAGAAAGAAAAAAGCAGAGTGTTTTATCTTACTGACCACCATTGGACAACAAGAGGTGCTTACTCTGTTTTCAAGGCAATTGCGGACAGATGGAGCCTTGACAGAAGTCAGGTGAAATATAAATTCCTTACCGTAACTGATGATTTTGAAGGTACTCTTGCCTCAAAAACAGGAATTCACGACAAGCAGGATAAAATTGAAATCTGTCTTCCCGAAAACAGTGAGGGCAGTTACATCGTTTCTTACGAGTCTCAGGATAAGAGAACAACAAGTCTTTTTGAGCCCTCAAAGCTTCAGCAGAAAAACAAGTATGAGGTTTTCCTGGGCGGCAACTATGACAAGGTTGTAATTGATACGGTAAGCAGCAGCAGAGCAACCCTTCTCATTATAAAGGATTCATATGCCAATGCTCTTATCCCTATGCTGACACCTTATTTTGCAAAAATTGTGGTTGTTGACCCAAGGTATATGACAGAGAGCATCCACAACACTATGGATGAATATAACTTCTCTCATGTGCTTTTCCTTTATAATCTCAACACCTTCCTTCAGGATACTTCTCTTGTGGATGCACTTAAGTGAAATTTATAAAGCGGGGACACGGCTCAGCCGTGTCCCTTTTGCTTTTTCAGGGTTGATGTGTTTGTGGTGGCTGTCTTGCGGGCATGGCTGAGCCGTGTCCCTACCGTAACAAAATCCGACAAAAGTAAAAGCCATGCGGCTTGAGCAGATAAAGACGGAGTTTTCCCTGTGTGTCGATTTGAGGTTAAAGGGATATTCCGGAGATAAGGCAGAATGTTTCATATTAACTTAATTTAAGGTGGTTGCATTATTATAAAGGTTGCAATAATTTTTATTATGTGGTACAATAAAATGATTTAATTTGCGCCCTTTCGGGGTGATAATAAATTGAGGTGATATTAATGGGCTTTCTTAAAAAGCTTTTCGGTGATTATTCAAGCAAAGAAATCAAACGTATCAGACCTAAGGTTGATAAGGTGCTTTCATATGATGAGGCTTATTCAAAGCTCTCCGACAGTGAACTGAAGGCTAAAACAAATGAATTCAAGGAACGTCTTCAGAATGGAGAAACACTTGACGATATTCTTCCCGAAGCATTTGCAGTCTGCCGTGAGGCTTCATGGCGTGTGCTCGGTATGAAGCACTTCCCCGTGCAGATTATGGGCGGTATTGTTCTTCATCAGGGCAGAATTGCCGAAATGAAAACAGGTGAAGGTAAAACTCTTGTTGCAACCCTTCCTGCTTACCTTAATGCTCTTACAGGTGACGGTGTGCATATCGTAACAGTAAACGACTATCTTGCACGCCGAGACAGTGAGTGGATGGGAAAGGTTTACCGTTGGCTCGGTCTTACTGTAGGTCTTATCGTAAACGGTCTTGATACCGAAGAAAGACGTGCAGCTTATGCGGCCGACATTACTTACGGCACAAACAACGAAATGGGCTTTGACTACCTTCGTGACAATATGGTTCAGTATATGGCTGACAAGGTGCAGAGAGGTCATAACTTTGCAGTTGTTGACGAAGTTGACTCAATTCTTATTGACGAAGCGAGAACTCCTCTTATCATTTCAGGTATGGGCAGCCGTTCTTCAGAGCTTTACGGCTTTGCTGATAACTTTGTAAGAACACTTAAGAAATATAAAATTGCTGAAACCGATTCAAAGGCTAACCTTGAAGACCTTGCAAAAGAGGTGGGCGCTGACTATATCGTTGATGAAAAGGCAAAAACTGCAACTCTTACCAAAACAGGTATCCAGAAAGCAGAACGCTTCTTCAACGTTGAAAATCTCAGTGACCCTGACAACCTTACACTTTCACATCATATCAACGTTGCAATCAAGGCTCACGGCATAATGACAAGAGATATTGACTATGTTGTAAAAGACGGTCAGGTGCTTATTGTTGACGAATTCACAGGCCGTATTATGATTGGTCGTCGCTACAATGACGGTCTTCATCAGGCAATTGAAGCAAAGGAAAATGTAAAAATTGCAAGAGAAAACAAAACCCTTGCAACCATTACCTTCCAGAACTATTTCCGTCTTTACAAAAAGCTTTCAGGTATGACCGGTACTGCTATGACAGAGGTTGAGGAATTCAGAGAAATCTATTCTCTTGATGCGGTTGAAATTCCCACCAACAAGCCTCTTGCAAGAAAGGATAACACCGACGTTATCTATCAGACAGAGCAGTTCAAGTTCAACGCAATCATTGAGCAGATTCGTCAGTGCCACGCAAAGGGACAGCCTGTGCTTGTGGGTACGGTTTCAATTGAAAAGAGTGAAAAGCTTTCAGCTGCTCTTAAAAGAGTGGGTATCAAGCACAATGTACTTAACGCAAAGCACCACGACAAGGAAGCTGAAATTGTTGCTCAGGCAGGTAAGCTGGGTGCAGTTACAATCGCTACAAATATGGCAGGTCGAGGCACCGACATTATGCTTGGCGGTAATGCTGAATTCCTTGCAAAGAGTGAAATGAGAAAGCTGGAATATACCGAGGAGCTTATTGCAGAAGCAACTGCTTTCGGTGACACAGATAACGAAGATATTATCGAAGCAAGAGAAAAGTTCAAGGAGCTTGAAGCTAAATATAAGGCTGAAATTTCAGGCGAAGCTGAAAAGGTAAGAGAAGCAGGCGGTCTTTACATTATCGGTACAGAGCGCCACGAGTCAAGACGAATTGACAACCAGCTCCGTGGCCGTTCAGGACGTCAGGGCGACCCCGGTGAAAGCAAGTTCTTCCTTTCAATGCAGGATGACCTTCTCCGTCTCTTCGGCGGTGACAGAATGATGAGCGTAATGAACTCACTTCCCGTTGATGCTGATATGCCTATCGAGGTTGCAATGCTTGCAAAGCAGGTTGAAGGCGCTCAGAGAAAGGTTGAAGGTAACAACTTCGCAGTAAGACGTAACGTAATTTCATTCGACGACGTAATGAACCGTCAGAGAGAAATTATTTACGGTCAGAGAGACAAGGTTCTCAAGGGCGAAAACATCAAGCCCATTATTGAAAAGATGATTGACGATTCAATCGGTGACACCGTTGAATTCTTCTGTCCTTCAAATATTCCCTCAGACGAGTGGCACATTGCATCTCTCCGTGAAAAGTATAACGGCTGGCTTACAGACGAAAACGATTTCACCGAGGATAAGCTGAAGAGTGATGAAATCTACGACCTTCTCACAGAAAGAGCACATCAGCTCCATGCAAAGAGAGAAGAGCTTTACGGTGAAGAGGCTATGCGTGAAATTGAAAGAGCAATGCTTCTTCGCAACGTTGATCTCAAGTGGATGGATTACATCGATGCTATGGATGAGCTCAAGCGCAGCGTAGGTCTTCTTGCCTACGGTCAGAAGGACCCCGTTGTAGCCTTCAGAGAAATGAGCTATGATATGTTCGAAGAAATGACCAACTCAATAAGAGACGATACAGTTAAGGTTGTTCTTTCTGTTCAGTTCAGAACAGAAGAAGAAATCAAGCGTGAACAGGTTGCGAAGGTAACTTCCACAAGCGGTTCAGGTGACGGCTCAGAAAAGGGCAGAACTGTAAGAAACGACAAGAAAAAGGTCGGCGTAAACGATCCCTGTCCCTGCGGCAGCGGCAAGAAATACAAAAAGTGCTGCGGCAGACCCGGAAATGAAAAATAATAAAAAGCACCCTGCGGGGTGCTTTTATCTTTAATGAATAATGAACAATGAATAATGAATAATTGTGGGTCGCTTCGCTCCGAATTAGAACTGACGAAATCGGTAAATATACTACAGTAGGGACACGACGTGTCGTGTCCGCCAACCAACCGACTCAACCAAACAAAAATTATCACCGTAGGGAACGGCGTCCTCGACGGTCCGCAACCGACACCATCCGACAAACCCCGACGGAATATTACACTCTGACCGTTTACCGCTTTTTCAGGTAAACAAAGTAAACGAAGTAAACAATGTTTCTATAACTATTATTATAAAAATATTCTTTTTAAAAGTTTCTGATTTTATTGTTTACTTTGTTTACCAAACCCCTTAAACCCTTATAAACACTGGGTTTTATGGTAAACAAAGGTAAACAAACTCTTACAAATCATCCGCATCCTGAACGGGGTGAAGATCCTCAGGGTCGGTGGGCACACCTGTGTATGAGCCGTTGACATCAGAAAGAATTTCTTCCTTCTTGCCCTTGAATTTCACTGTTTTCTTCTGATCCTTGCTTTTATCCTTGTTTTCCATTATAATCACCTCGTAGATAAGTTTGTAGTGTGAAGAGTGAAGAGTGGAGTTGAGGGTCACTTCGTTCCGATTATATCCGTTTCAGTTTGCTGTTGAATATTTATATCCGTACCGCCAAAGCAGAAAGATAAATCCGGTGGGTATAGTTTACATCATTCGGATATATAAAGGTGCGACCTTATTTAAACACTCCTCTCTTCACACTCCACTCTGAAAAATAGTTTTTCCAAAAAAAATATTTTTATTTATAATGCAACACTTTGCCTTTCTTTTCCATCTAATAGAGTGAACGGATGTGATAAATTTATGAGCTCAGAAATTATTTCAAATCTTGTCAGAAAAGCAAAAAACGGTTCTGCCGATGCCTTTGGTGAGCTTTACGGTATGTATGCTGAGGACTTGTTCCGCTTTGCATATTATTCCGTAGGCTCTGTCAGTGTGGCTGAAGACTGCGTAAGTGAGGCAGTCTGTATTGCTTTTGAGAACATACCGAATCTCAGAAAGGAGACTGCGTTCAAATCCTGGATGTTCAAAATTCTGCACAATTGCTGTAAGAATGCTCAGAAGATAAAATATCTCCACAAAAATGAAGTGGAGCTTTCCGAAGCGCAGAATCTTTCAGCAGAGGAAAAGGACAGCAGTGAAAAAATCAGCCTTGTGAATGCCCTTAAAAAGCTTTCAGGTGAGGAGAGAGACATAATGATACTCCATTACTCTTCAGGGTATAACAGCAAGGAAATCGGTGAAATTCTCGGTCTTAAGGACAGTACTGTGCGCTCAAAAATCAAAAGAGCAACAGAAAAGCTCCGTGAAATGTTAGTTGAATGAGGACGGTGACATTATGAAACGAAATGATGAAAATAATTACACACTTAAGGAAGCTTTTGCTTCTTCACCCGATTTACCTGGAAGTCTTTCAAAAGAAAAAATGGCAGAAATGCTGAAAAATAAAAAAATCACCCCTAAAAGGAAGGTTAAAATACTTCCGAAAATTGCTTCTGTTGTGGCAGTACTTATGGTGACACTTATCTGCGTGGGCGTCTATAACCTTATTCCCGTAAGCCTTCAGCCTGCAGAGCCGCAGAGAAATGGTGTCTATGAAAATATAACCTATCCCGTAATTGAAAACTCAGTAAAGCCTCATACACTTCAGAAGGCTGACAGTGACGCTGAACTTAAAAAGCATATGGAAACCCTTTTCAGTAGGGAATACCACTTCAATTTCTTCGATGATAAGGTTTCTTCAGACATAGCTTATGACTATGTAATAAACAGTGCAGTAGCACCTGAAAGTGCAGTAGGCACAACTCAGGCTGCCACTCAGGCAGTTACCAATGAAGAATCTGTTGAGCTGAAGGGCGAAACCACAGGTTCAAATTCTTCAGCCGACAAATTTGATTCAGCTGAACACGGTGAAACCAACATTCAGGTTGAAGGTATTGATGAAGCCGACATAATCAAAAATGACGGCAGATATCTCTATATCGTTTCATCGGGACAGAGAACCGATACAAGACTTAAAATTGTTGACACCGAGTCAATGACGCTCATTTATGATGAATATATCAAGGGCGAAGACGACAGCATTTTAGGTATCAGCGAAATTTATGTAAGCGGTGACACTCTTGTTGCGTCCTGTATTGAGTCGAACTATGACAACGGCACTTATTTTGTGGGAGACAGCGTTGTGACTTACGGATATAACCCCTGGGGCGGTAATGCCGTTAATGTTATCTATGATATCAGTGACAGAGGGAACCCTAAGGAAATCCGCCGTGTTGAGCAGGACGGCAGAATCATAAGCACACGAATGAACGGCTCTGTGCTTTACACAGTAACCTCCTACACAGTCCGTAACGAAAACCTTGACGAAAGCTATATGCCAAAGGTGAACGGTGCTTTCATCGGCTGCGACTGCGTATATATCTATGATGAAAACGCAACCTCATACACCGTGCTTACTGCAGTTGACACAAAGGAAAAAGACGGTGAAATCGGAAAGGTTTCCGTTCTGGGCTCAGGTGCTGAGGTTTACTGCACCGCTGACACTCTTTATGTGGGTATGTATGACAGAAAATATGAGGAGCAAAAGACAAATATTTTTTCTTTCTCACTTGACGGCACCAATGTAGCCTACAAGGCAAGCGGAGCGGTAAAGGGACAGTTCCTCAATCAGTTCTGCTTTGATGAATACAAGGGTGTTCTCAGAGTTGCCACCAACAATTATGATTACACCGCCGACAAGGATGTAAGCAGTATCTACATTCTCAACAAAGACCTTCAGCTTATCGGAAAGCTTGAAGACCTTGCCTTTGATGAGCAGATAAAATCAGTCCGCTTTATGGGTGACACAGGTTATGTTGTAACCTTCCGTAATACCGATCCGCTCTTTACTCTTGACCTTTCAGATCCCACAGCGCCAAAGGTCCTCGGTGAAGTGAAGCTTCCCGGTTATTCGGCTTATCTTCATCCTATCGGTGACGGATATATGGTTGGTATCGGCTATGACGGTGACGAAGAGAATGTAAAATGGGGCACCGTAAAGGTTTCTGTGTTTGATGTGAGAGACCTTCTTAATCCCAAAGAAACCGACACATTTGTAATCAAAGATGCCGAAACTGATGTGAACGGAAATCCGAAAGCCTTCATCAGCAGCAAGACAATGGGCTTTATCGGTATTCCCGTAAGACACTATGACAGTAATCCTGACTATGAATATGTGCTAAGCTATAAGATTATAAAAATCCAAAACGGAAAGATAATTTCCCACCGTGGCTTTACACATCCCAATGATATGCCGAAATACGGTTATCAGCTTTTCAGAGGTACCTATATCGGCGAAAAGCTTTATACAATCAATATGAATATGGTTGCAGAGCATAGCCTCACCTCAGGTGAAAAGCTGAGAACAGTTGATATTCTCGGTGATTATGATGAAAACACCGAAACATCACAGACTGCTCCGGTGAACTATAATACCAATACTGTTGTTGCAACAACAAGAGCACCGGGCAGCGCAACAACACAGAGCTCTTCAGCAGCAACCGAGCCTGCAATTACAGAGCCGTATGCCGTTCCTGAAACAGAAATCGCAGTAGAAGCCGAAATTGTGGAAAAAAGCAAATTTTTCTAAGGCTCAAAGGAGGGCTGACAGATGAAAAGGTTTTTTAAAGCTATCTTTCTGATTGCTCTCGTACTGGCGGGTGTACTGTTCGGAATCAGAGTTTATCAGCAATGGCAGGTTAAAACTCTTTCAGAGACAGTTTATGAGCTGCCTGAAAATTACGAAGAGCTGCCCATAGCGAATATAATTGTTGATTATGTCTTTGATCCAAATGACCTCAATGCCCATGCAGGTTTTGTTGACTATATCTTTGTGGGCAGGGTTGAAGAGGTGACAGGTGTCACCTATGCCGATGCAAGACTTTTCTATCACGATTTTCCCATAGCAAAAATCGATGCTTTTCCTGAAACGGGCTACAAGGTTACCGTACTCGAAAATATCAAGGGTGTTCTTCAGAAGGATATCACCATAAAGCAGGGAAGCGGTCCTTCTGTCAACGGAAAGCAGATGGAGCTTGTTACAGGAGAGATTATGAAAGAGAACGATGTGCGGATCTTTCTTATGAACACCGATGAGAGCGGTGAGCTTTATGTGTCATCAAACCACGGAGCTGTAATGCTGGGAAAGCTCAGCGATACAGAGAGTTATTCTGAATTCAGAGAAGATGAGCATGTAAAGGAAACGATAGAAAAGTATATTGACGCTTTCGAAAATCAGGATGAAAGACACAAAATCGGTGAAACAGTAAAGAGCATTTACAATGAAAATTAAAATTAAAAAGGCTGTGTCAGTATTTCTGATACAGCCTTAATTTTATTCACTTGTCTTAATAAGCAAATGTATATTCGTAGCCTTCTACCCATTCACCGTCATCAAAGTCACGGAATCTTACAAGAACCTCATTCTCATAAACCTCAACAACTGCGCCGATACCGCCTTCATATCCCTCATAGTCATCGTCTGTTGTTCTGGGAATGTTGAACTGCTGAACACCGTTTACAACAGAAACTGAGTGGCTTGAAAGGGGGCTGTGGGTGTGACCGCTGAAGAAGAAAACATTTTCATAATCGTTAATCACGTCTGAAAGTCTGTTATATTCACCGCTTTCAATGTAATTTACGGGGTGGTGGTCGAAAACGAAAATGGGCTTGTCTTCCTTTGAAGCCTCGTCAAGAACACCCTTGAGCCAGCTGAGCTGAGTGTCTGAAATGTCAACACCGTTTACTGTGTCGCTTTCAGTTGTGAGAACGATATAGTAGCAGCCGTCAATAACCTTATAATAGTAATTGGTGTCACCGATTCCGCAACCGACAAAGTTAGCGTATTTTTTGAAGCGGGGTCTGAGCTCGTCATAAGCACCTGTGCCGTTGCCGTAATCGTGGTTGCCGGGAGCAATTATAAGCTTTTCAGCAGGCTTGCTTACCTTGAGCGCACCGTAGAAGAAAATGCTTTCAATATCCTGACCGTTCATTGTGTTGTCGCCGAGGAAAACAAGATTGTCTGAAGCCTTGTTGTACTTTATCTCTTTGAGAATCTCTGAAAACTTTTTGAAGGTGTTATAGTTGTTGCCTTCAATGTGAATGTCTGAGAGAACAGTAAAGCTTGTGATAAGCTCATCGGGATTTTTTGCCTCATAGCTTTCTGTAGGGGGCATCATAAAAATGACGGGCAGAAGAATGAGGGTGAGGACTGTTGCGATAATGTTTTTTGCTGAGTTTAAAATATCCATTGAAATGCCTTCTTTCATATTTTTTTACATTTTAGCATTTTTTAAAACGGATGTAAAGTGTGTTATAAAATTTTGTTGACACATATCAGAAAGCTTTGCTATAATACTTTTATCAACCATAAGGAGAAAATATCATGCTTAAGAAAGATGCATTTGCAAAAAGACCGCCTATGGGCTGGAACAGCTGGGACTGCTACGGTGCCGCCGTAAACGAAGAACAGCTTATGGGCAACGCTGAATATATAAGAGATAACCTTAAGGACTACGGCTTCGAATATGTTGTGTGCGATATTCAGTGGTACGAACCAAAGGCTACATCAAACTTCTATAACCCCTTCACCGAGCTTTGTATGGACGAATATTCACGTCTTATTCCTGCAGAAAACCGCTTTCCTTCAAGCAAAAACGGTGTTGGCTTCAAAAATATTGCTGACAGAATTCACGCAATGGGGCTTAAATTCGGCATACATATTATGCGTGGTATTCCACGTCAGGCGGTTCATCAGAACACACCCTTAAAGGGAACGGACAAAACTGCAAGACAGATTGCACAGGACTTCTCACTCTGCTCCTGGAACACAGATATGTACGGTGTGAATGTAAGAGCTGAGGGCGCAAGAGAATACTACAACAGCCTTTTCGAGCTTTATGCCTCATGGGGCGTTGACTTCGTTAAGGTTGACGACATCTGTGTAACTGAATATAAGCCTCACGACCCATACAGTGCAAGGGGAGAAATTGAGCTTATCAGAGAAGCAATTGACAATTGCGGGCGTGATATGGTGCTTTCGCTTTCACCGGGTCCTGCTCAGATTGATGCTGCCTTCCACCTTTCACAGAACGCAAATATGTGGAGAATGACAGGCGACTTCTGGGACAGATGGGATAAGCTTCTCAGTATGTTTGAACGCTGCGAAAAATGGAATCCCTATGTGAAGGAAGGCTGCTGGCCTGACTGCGATATGCTGCCTCTCGGAAAAATCTCCAAAAACTGCTCCTGCCTCGGTGACAGAGACAGATACACAAACTTCACTCCCGATGAGCAGAGAACAATGCTCACTCTGTGGTCAATTTTCCGTTCACCTCTTATTCTCGGCGGTGAGCTGAGAGAAAACAGACCTGAGGATCTCCAAGTTATAACCAACAGAGATATTCTTGAAATCAATCAGTATTCGAGTGAAAACAGACAGCTTTTCCGAGATAGAGATTCTGCCGTATGGACCTGTCTTGACAAAAACGGCAACAGAGTTGTGGCTCTTTTCAATCTTACGAATGAGGACAGAGAAATCACCGCAGACCTCAGAAAATACGGTCTTGACGGCAATTATAAAGCCACAGAGCTGTGGACAAAGACAGAAGCTTCATTCAAGGATGAAATCAGCTATAGCGTAAAAGCTCACGGAACAGCTATTTTCAGAATGCAAAATTGCTGACGAACAAGTCAGGTGTCATTCTGAACGCAGTGAAGAATCTTAAAGATTCCTCGTTTTACTCGGAATGACACTACCGTAGGGACACGGCTCAGCCGTGTCCGTTTTTTTGTTTTATATAAATTAATCGTTTTGGTCGGTTGCGGACACGACTCGTTGTGTCCCTACAGTACATCCTTTTCTGTCCATATTACATCAAAAAGGGAACTGTGTGTATGCAGTTCCCTTTTCGATTAATTTTGTTGTTTATCCGTTAAGCCATTGATCTTTTCTGCTTCTTTTTAAATTTCTTATCTTTTTATATTCTTTAATAGTAAAATATATGTCGCCTATTGAAACTCCGTACAAGAGAAGAATAAGAAAAACAGCACAAGCTCCTTCAACAATCTGTATTCTTTTCTGCGAATCATCAAAATTAATTACTTCTTTACCATCATGAATCAACTCAATTATATAGTTGTTGTAGGGATGAAGCAGTATTTCAAGCTTGTCACCTTTTTCAAAAGTATTAAGCATTTCAATAACTTCACCGTTCAGACAATGAGTGTAAATTTTTGCTTCCCGATTATCTGTTGAATGCAAAGTACACTTATTACGCCTTGTATATCGAAAATACTGTTTTCCAAAAGTGTAATTGAATTCATATACCTCAAATGTGAAATCAACAGATATTGCTTCACTTTTTTCTACTGTACGATAATTGAATGTGTCTATAAAAAACATAGTGCCAAGAAAAAAGCTTACAATAATAATCAAAATATTGAAAAAATTCAGATGAAACATATTTTTACCCCAAAATTGACGGCATCGCCATTTCACTTTTGCAGGAGTGTATATTCCACATGATTTCAGCGGTTCTATCATTCTGAATTCACGTTCACTTTCTTTTCCCAGTAAACACAATATTTCATAAAGATTTTTACAGTATTCTGTATCGTTCATCAAAGGTATAAACAGAAATCTTGATTTTGTAAGAAGCAATAGAATTCCGTCACTGAATTCAAGACAGTTCAGAATATGATTATATTCTCTTTCTCTTTCAAGAGTACCTGTTTTTAAATCGCAGTTCAGAAAGAATCGGTTTTTTCGAAATGTAACGGTGACTGCTTTTGACTTTGCGTTTGTTACATCAAATTCGTGTCTGAATGAAGAAAATTCGCTGTGTTCAGAAAATTGCTTTACTCTTTCTGCATAATTTTCATCAACAATAAATCTGAGCTTTATATCAGTTTTCATTTTTTCCCCTTCTTTTTATTATTCATAAATCATATGACCGTCCATACCGAAATCATAATAGGTTGTGCCTTCGAAGGTTTCATAATAGGAGTGATAATCCCCATCTTCTTCTGTGTCATATTCCTGAGGTAACAATTCACAATAAGTCTTATAAAGCTCATAATCAGCCGCACCTATCATTTCACCGGCTTCTTCTCTGCTGTGAATTATAACGAGTTTATCACTTGCAAGAGCTTTCATAGTTTTCATAGCATCAACATCTCTGAAGTAAGTATCATCTAATTCTATAATTTCGCCGTCAGGAAAAAACAAAGAAAACACTATACTGCAATCAATACTGCTTCCTCTTCTATTTACAAAATAAGTTTTTTCAACTTTAAGCTCAACTTTTTCTGTTTCGTCAACAGTTTTTACAGATGAAACTCTGCCTATATAATCATATTCTTTAATGTTGCCGTCAGAATGAAACTCGGTTTTGTTTGCGGACAAACTGTAAACGGAAAGAGCTACTGAAAGAACAAGACAGGAAATGAGAATTGAACGCTGAGTTTTGTTGAAAGATATTTTTGTTTTCTCGAAAAAGCGTTTGTACAGTTTCAGAATTATAATATGAGCACAGAAGGTTAAGGTTATTGTCAAAGGCAACTTGAGAAAACTCAGGTTATCAACACAGAATATCTCAGGCCTTATGCCGAAAAGAATCAGTTTTTCAATGTATGTCAACACACTAGCTGAAGCAATAAATAAAAGCAGAAAATATGCGGCTAAGAAAAGCCCCTTTAATGTGTTTTTCAACTGATTCACCTCCTGATTTTTTTATCAAGTGTTTAATTGTTTTTTCTCATCTTATTTCTGTGCAAACCGTACCGTTTCCATTGCGTCTTTTGCATAGAAGGTTGCACCGATTTTGTCTGCGAATTCCTTTGTCAGAACTGCACCGCCCACAACTGTTTTCACTTGGGGAAGCTCCTTGTTTATGAGCTTTACTGTTTCAGCCATAGCCTCTGTTGTGGTGGTCATAAGTGCGCTGAGGCCCACAATGTCAGCCTTTTCTCTTTTTGCCGCTTCAAGAACGGCTTCAGGTGCAACGTCTTTTCCAAGGTCAATTACCGTAAAGCCGTAGTTTTCAAGAAGTACTTTTACAATGTTCTTGCCGATGTCGTGAATGTCACCCTTCACCGTTGCAAGAATAATTTTTTTGCTCTCTTTAAGTCCCGAATCCTTTATTACGCTTTTAACAGCATCAAAGGCTCTGCTTGCCGCTTCGGCACTCATTAAAAGCTGAGGAAGATACATCTTCTTTTCTTCAAAAAGCTTACCTACCTTGTCGAGAGCAGGAACAATCTGCTCATTGATAACCGAAAGAGGTTCAGTAGCTTCAAGAGCTTTTTTTGCTTCGCTGTATGAAGGCTCTTTAAGTCCCTTTACAATAGCTCTGAAAAGGGGATTTTCATCGGAGTTATCAGTTTTTACTGACGAAGAGCTTTTTTCACTTGTGAGAGTGAAATCCTTGAAAAAGCCGATGTAATTTATGCAGGACTTGTCCTTGCCCATAAGTGCCATATATGTATGGTATGAGCCCATCATTGTGTCTGAGAAAGGATTCATAATCGCACAGTCCAGTCCGTTCATAAAAGCGAGGGAAAGGAAATATGCATTGAGGGTTTCTCTTGAAGGCAGTCCGAAGGATACATTTGAAACACCGAGGCTTGTTTTCACACCGAGAGTTTCTTTAATCATCTTCACGCTGTCGAGAGTGATTTTTGCACTGTTGTCGTCTGATGAAACTGCCATTGCAAGAGGGTCGACGATAACATCTTTTTTGTCTATGCCGTATTTTTCACACTCTTTAATTATCTTTTCTGCAATTGCGGTTCTGCCTTCTGCAGTGTCGGGGATACCACTTTCGTCAATTGTGAGCGCTATTACAACACCACCGTATTTTTTTACAAGCGGAAGAATTTCATCCATAACCTCTTTTTTGCCGTTGACTGAATTCACCATAGGCTTGCCGTTATAAATACGCATAGCCTTTTCCATTGAGCTTTTCTTTGCCGTGTCAAGCTGAAGAGGTAAATCAAGAACGCTCTGAAGCTCTTTGACGGAATTAACGAGCATACTGTCTTCGTCAATTTCAGGAAGTCCCACATTCACGTCGAGAATGTGTACGCCTTTTTCCTCCTGAGCGATACCTTCGTTTACAATGTAATTTATGTCACCCTCTCTGAGGGCTTCCTTGAATCTTTTCTTGCCTGTGGGGTTGATTCTCTCACCGATTAAAACAGGGTCATTGCCTATTTCAACTGCGTGAGTATATGAGGAAACAAGGGTGAGATTTTTATTTTCTGTGGGAGAGTAGGGGAGAGCTTTCGTTTTCTCCACAGTTGCTTTTATATAATCAGGTGTTGTTCCGCAGCAGCCGCCGAGTACATCTGCTCCCATTTCAGCAATCTCTTTCATTACGAGAGAAAATTCTTCTGCGTCAACATCGAAAACAGTTTTTCCGTTTTCTGTTCTGGGCATACCTGCATTGGGGCTTACAATAACGGGAAGAGAAGAAAGCTTAAGATATTCCTCTGCAATATTTTTCATCTGATGAGGTCCGAGAGAACAGTTGATACCGATTACATCAGCACGAAGGCCCTCAAGAAGTGCAATCATAGCTTTGGGTGAAGCACCTGTCAGAAGCTTGCCTGTTTCATCATAAGCGTTGGTTACGAAAACAGGCAGGTCACAGCTTTCCTTAGCTGCAAGAAGAGCCGCCTTTGTTTCATAAGAATCGGTCATTGTTTCGATTATAATAAGGTCAGCGCCGTGCTTTGCACCGAGCTTTATGCTTTCGGAAAAAATTTCTACCGCTTTTTCAAAAGGCATATCGCCTAAAGGCTCAAGCATTTTTCCCAGAGGACCCACATCAAAAGCAATAAAGCATTCCTCTTTGTTCCCTTCGTAAAGGTCAATTGCTCTTTTGGCGTTTCTGATTGCCGCTGAAATGATCTCTTCGGGATTATCAGACTTAAGGCGGTTTGCACCGAAGGTGTTTGTGGTGATGATATTACTTCCTGCCTTGAGATAAGAAAGGTGAATGTCAGTAATATCGTCAGGGTGAGTGATGTTCCAATTTTCAGGCTTTTCACCGGGCTGAAGTCCTCTTTTCTGAAGAAGAGTACCCATACCGCCGTCTATATAGAGTCGTTTTTTATTAAGAAGTTCTTTTATATTCATTGCTTTTCCTCCGCAATTCCCACAATTGCCGTTACTGATTTGACAGGTGTCATAAGATAGCTTTCCGTAAGCGTCAGTCCGATTTTTCTGTAAGCGTCAAGAAAGGAGAGAATCTCACTCTGACAAGAGAGGCTTACGTCACCGTAGCCGGGACTGTATCGTGGTTTCAGAATTCTGCCCACTTTCATTTCATCGTTGACAAGGTCGCAGAAAACCTCAATACCTGATGATGCAATGCAGTCGGTGACCATAGCATCGGCAGATGAAATTTTTGTCTGCTTTATTATGAGACGGTCAACTCCGCTGCCTGAGGTTGCCGCAAAGATAAAGGCACTTTTGCAGCCGTCAAGATTTTTTCTCAGGCTTTCACTTTCAATTTCACCAAAGTCGAAGCGGACTTCTTTTTCACCGAAAAAGGTGACAGAGGTTTTTCTGTAAACCGCTTTGAAAACAGCGGTCTTTTTATATAGCTCAAGACTTTTGTCATAAACTTCTGAAAGCTCGTCTGAAAGATTCTGACAGCCCATAAAACGCAGAGCCATTTTTTTGTCAGGGAGAATTTCAGCACAGCTGCCTGTGCGCAGTATAATCGGATTTTCTTTCATTATGATACCACCTGAATGAATGTTAAGGGACGCCGCAAAGGGCGTCCAAGATAAATTATAAGCCTATAATTGCAGAAATGTTGCTCTGAATTTTCTTTGCAACTTCGGGCTTGTTCATTGAGTAAACGTGAACTGCGTTGATTCCGTTGGCGTAAAGGTCAACAATCTGCTGGGTTGCGTATGCAATACCTGCTTCGGTCATAGCTTCTGCATTGTCACCGTACTTGTCAACAATTCTGCAGAAGCGCTGAGGAAGTGCAGAGCCTGAAATTCTGCAGATGCGCTTGATTGATTTCGGATTGGTAACAGGCATAATACCTGCCACAACGGGAACATTTATCCCTGCTTCTCTGATGCGGTACATAAAGTTATAGAGAATGTCGTTGTCAAAAAACATCTGTGTTACGAGAAATTCACAGCCTGCATTAACTTTTTCTTTAAGATAACGGATATCGTCAAAGGAGCTTGCACTTTCAGGATGAGCTTCGGGATAGCAGGCACCACCGATACAAAAGCCGCCGTATTCCCTGATTTCTCTTGTAAGCTCTGAGGCGTAGTGATAATCAAGATGATCCTTGCTCATACCTTCGGGGATGTCGCCTCTGAGAGCGAGAATGTTTTCAATGCCTTTTTCTCTGAGAAGGTCAAGCTGTGCCTTGATTTCGTTTTTTGTTGAGCTTACGCAGGAGAGATGGGCGAGGGAAGGCACACCGAAATTCTTCTGAAGATTTTCGGCAATTGAAACGGTGTACTGAGAAGTGCCGCCGCCTGCACCGTAGGTAACGCTCATATATGAGGGCGAAAGACGTGCAATTTCTTCTGTTGCTTTTTTTACAGTTTCAAAGTTGTCACTTGTTTTCGGCGGAAAAACCTCAAATGAAAGAGAAGGCTTTTCACAGTCTATGATGTCAATGATTTTCATTTTGTTTCACTTCCGTTTTGTACGAACCTGTAAGGTATCGTCAGCTGTTTTGCATTTTGCATTCTGCATTTTGCATTTAAAGTGAGCTCGGCTCAGTTCTTAAGTGAGTGCATGGGAGCGGGGATTCTGCCGCCTCGTGCAATAAAGTCAACTGATGAAAACTCGTGAACGGGCATTACGGGGGCTGTGCCTAAAAGTCCGCCGAATTCAACCATTTCACCGATTTTCTTTCCGATTGCAGGAATGATTCTTACAGCAGTTGTCTTTGTGTTGACAACACCTATAGCAGCCTCGTCAGCAATAATTGCCGAAATTGTTTCTGCTGAGGTTTCACCGGGTACTGCAATCATATCAAGACCTACAGAGCAAACGCAGGTCATAGCTTCAAGCTTGTCAAGGTGAAGTCCGCCCTTGAGAACGGCTTCAATCATACCCTCGTCTTCACTTACGGGAATGAATGCGCCTGAAAGACCGCCTACATGGTTACTTGCCATTACGCCGCCTTTTTTAACTGCATCGTTGAGCATAGCGAGAGCAGCAGTTGTGCCGTGAGTTCCGCAGACTTCAAGTCCCATTTCTTCAAGAATTCTTGCAACACTGTCACCCTTTTCAGGTGTGGGTGCAAGAGAAAGGTCAACGATACCTGAGGGTACGCCCAGTCTTTTTGAAGCCTCCTGGGCTACGAGCTGTCCCATACGTGTAATCTTGAAAGCAGTTTTCTTGATTGTTTCAGCAATAACATCAAAGGGCTGACCCTTACATTTCTGAAGTGCGTGATAAACTACACCGGGACCGCTTACACCGACGTTGATTACACATTCACCTTCACTTACACCGTGAAAAGCACCTGCCATAAAGGGGTTGTCCTCAACAGGGTTTGCGAAAACAACAAGCTTTGCACAGCCGAAGCCGTGGGTGTCTGCAGTCATCTGAGCGGTTTTCTTTATGATTCTTCCCATAAGTGCAACGGCATCCATATTGATGCCTGCCTTTGTGCTTGCAACGGAAACACTTGAGCACACTCTTTCGGTCTGTGAAAGAGCAGAGGGAATTGAATTTATAAGATTGATGTCACCCTGAGTCATACCCTTGTGTACAAGAGCAGAGAAGCCACCGATGAAGTTTACACCGCAATCCTTTGCAGCTCTGTCAAGAGCTTTTGCAATGGGGGTGTAGTCTTTCTCCTTGCATGAAGCGGCAACAATACCGATGGGAGTTACGGAGATGCGCTTGTTTACAATGGGAATACCGAACTCACGTTCAATATCTTCACCCACTTTTACAAGGTCTTTTGCAAGACGGGTTATTTTGTCATAGATTTTCTGGGCGGTGGCTTCAACGCTGTCACTTGTGCAGTCGAGAAGTGAAATGCCCATTGTGATTGTTCTTACATCAAGATGCTGATGGTCAATCATCTCGATGGTGGAGAGGATTTCTTTCTGGCTGTGCATAAAAATTCCTCCTTATATTCTGTGCATGAGGTCGAAGATATCTTCACGCTGAATTCTGATGTTCACGCCCATTTCTTCACCTTTGGCTTTGAGTGCATCTGAAAGGTCAGTGAATGAGACTGTTGATTTTGTGAGATCAACAAGCATTGACATTGTGAAAAAGTCCTGCATTACTGTCTGACTGATGTCAAGAATATTTACTTCGCTCTGTGCGAAAAGTGTGCATACGCCTGCGATGATACCAGGCTTATCTTTACCGATTACTGTTACGATAGCTTTCATTTTTAGGTCATTCCTTTTCCATATATAATTATATTACATTTTATACGCATTTTGCGAAAAAGTCAACAAGAAAGAAGAAAGGGCGGAATTTGTGAAAATCACATATAAATTTTTCCATTCGTCGACAATTTTAATTTTTTGTTTACAAAATGTAATAAATTATGTAAATAACTGTGTGATACCCTTTACGGAAACAATTGGTTTATAGTGACCATTTTTATTTAAAAGGAGAATAAAATTATGTTACCAGCACCACAAAATACCAACTGCTATGAATATCTCAGAATGTGTACTGAAATTTACGATGACGTATGGATGATGCAGCACTTTGGTGTGAAGTATAAGCGTTCAAAGATTTTCAATGACATTGAAGCTCTTGCTGCTTATTTCCAGAACGAAATGGGTCTTCGTAAGGGTGACGTTTTCACCATTTTTATGCCCACAACAGTACAGAGCATTATCACCTTCTATGCTCTTAACAAAATCGGTGTAATCACAAGCTTTGTTCATCCTCTTATGGGACCTGACTATCTCAAGGAACAGCTTGAGGTTCTTCATTCAAAGGGTGTTATGGTTCTTGACCTTCTTGTTAAGGATCACATCGGTGTTATCAACGATTCAGGTCTTCCCTGCATTATCTGTAACAGCTCAGACTATTCAGAAGGCTACAAGAAATACGGCTGTAAGTTTGCTGAAGGTCTTGTAAAGAAGATTTATACCAAGTACAACAACTCTGTTTATTACAAGGATGTTATCAAGACAACAGCAAGAGTATGCGGTGAAATCAACAACGGTGACGATATTGCTGCTTACCTTAACGGCGGCGGTACAACAGGTAAGAGTAAGACAATCAAGCTTACATCAAAATCAATCAATGAGCTTACCTGCCGAGTTTCAGATATTGACGAAATTCACGAGCCCGGTGAAGAAGCAGAAGTTATCGTGCTTCCTCTTTTCCACTGCTTCGGTCTTGTAATCGCAGTACATATGGCTCTTTGCAACAGTGCAAGAATTATCCCCATGATGCAGTTTGATGCCAAGATCTTTGTTAAGCTTATGAAGCAGAACAAGATTGTAGGCTTCGGCGGTATTCCTCTTATGTATCAGAAGCTTATGAAGCAGAAGGGCTTTGACGGTCCTCACCTCAAGAACATCAGACTTATGTTCTGCGGCGGTGACGATATTTCAGACGGATTTATTGACGAATACAACGCTTACTTTGAAAAGTGGGGTGCAACAGGCCGTCTTCGTCAGGGCTACGGTCTTACTGAAATCGGTTCAGTATGCTGCACAAACTCAAACGATATTTACAAGCGTGGTTCAATCGGTAAGGCTCTTCGTGGCGTAAAGGTTGAAATCTGGGATGATGATCACAAGAAGGTTCCCAACGGCACAGTCGGTGAATTTGCAATTTCAGGTCCCACAATTATGAAGGGTTACTATATGGAAGGCGAAGCTGAAGATTACGGTCTTTACACTGATGAAAACGGTGAAAAGTGGGTTCTTTCAGGCGACCTCGGTTATCAGGACGACGACGGCTTCTTCTTCTTCTCAGGCAGAAAGAAGAGACTTATCATCATCGCAGGCTACAATGTATATCCCACAGATATTGAAAAGCTTGTTGGTGAAATGCCTGAAATCAAGGAATGCTGCGCAGTTCAGGGCTGGGATAACGGCAGAAGTATGGTTCGTCTTTATGCGACAACTGCAAACGGCATAAACGAAGAAGAGCTCAAGGCTAAGATCTGCAAGGAATGTGAAGAGAACTTCTCCAAGTTCTATGTACCCAAGGATATTATCTTTATGGATTCTCTTCCTGAAACTCCGCTTATGAAGGTTGACTTTATGAAGCTTACTGCTGCTGACCCTGAAGTGCTCAGAGCAGAAAGAAAGATGAAGTAATTCAGAATTTGATACAATTTGATTCTTAATGTGATTTACTTTTGAATCATTAAGTGTTATAATATTTTACAACCCTGCTCTTTTATGTGTAGGGTTGTAGAGGTTTCTAGATAAAAAGGAGACGAAAGAATGATTACTATTAACGAGCTTATGTGCAAGGGCTGCGGTTATTGCATCAAATATTGCCCTAAGCACATTCTTGAAATGGGTACAGAAAGATCTCAGAGAGGTCATTTCTATCCTGTTAACATTGACACAGAAAAATGTACAGGCTGTGCAATCTGTGCACTTATGTGTCCCGAAGCAGCAATTGAAGTTGCCGCTAAAGAGAAATAAGGAGTTAGGAAACTATGGAAAAGAGATTTATGAAAGGCTGCGAGGCAATTGCAGAAGCTGCCGTAAGAGGCGGCTGCCGTTTCTTCGCAGGTTATCCCATCACTCCGCAGAACGAGATTCCCGAATATCTTTCATGGAGACTTCCTGAGGTTGGCGGTGCTTTCGTTCAGGGTGAAAGTGAAGTTGCTTCAATCAATATGGTTTACGGTGCAGCTGCAACCGGCACAAGAGCTCTCACAAGCTCATCAGGTCCGGGTATCAGCCTTAAGGCCGAGGGTATTTCTTACCTTGCATCAGCTCAGCTCCCTGCAGTTATTGTAAATATTTCAAGAGGCGGTCCCGGTCTCGGTTCAATTCAGCCTGCTCAGTCTGATTATCTTCAGGCTACAAAGGCTCTCGGACACGGTGGCTTCAGAACTCTTGTTTTTGCTCCCGCAACACTTCAGGAAGCAGTTGACCTTACATACGAAGCATGGGAATATGCTGAAAGAGACAGAAACCCTGTTCTCATTCTTATGGACGGTTGCCTCGGTGCAATCATGGAAGAGGTTGATCTTCCTCCCATGAAAGAGCTCAGCACAGTGAACACTGAAGACTGGAGCCTTGCAAAGGTAGGCGGCAGAACGGATAATCATATGATTACACCTATTCTTCCTGAGCCTGCACTTGAAATGCTCAATAAGTTCAAGGGCTTCGCTTATAAGGGCTGGGAATTCTCAGACGTAAAGGTTGAAGAATATCTTATTGAAGATGCCGAATATGTTGTAGTAGCATACGGTATCGCAGCAAGAGTTGCAAAGGAAGCTATCAACACTCTTCGTGAAGAAGGCTATAAGGTTGGTATGATCCGTCCTATTACACTTTACCCCTTCCCCAAGGCTAGTCTCAATAATCTTGACTACAGCAAGGTTAAGGGTATTATTGACATTGAAATGACAATTCCTGCTCAGATGCGTGATGATATCGAGCTTCAGGTAAAGGGCCGCTGCCCCGTTCACGAATACGGACGTTCAGGCGGTATGCTTCTTGACGACGAAGGCGTTTATGAAGCAATCAGCAATATTGTAAAGGAGGGTGAATAATCATGCCGGCATATAAAAGACCATCTTCACTTATGCCTATGACAACAGGCTATTGTCCGGGATGTATGCACGCTCTCGGTACAAGACTTGTTGCTGATGCAATTGACGAGCTTAATCAGCAGCAGAACGCAATCAACGTTGTTTCAGTTGGTTGCTCAGCTCTTAATCTTTACAGCTGGAACGGTGACGATATCGGTGCAGCACACGGACGTGCTCCTGCAGTTGCAACAGGTATCAAGCGTTGCCTTCCCGACAGACTTGTTTTCACCTATCAGGGTGACGGTGACCTTGCGGCTATCGGTCTTGCAGAAATTATGTCTGCAGCAAACAGAGGTGAAAACTTCACAGTTATCTTCGCTAACAATCAGACCTACGGTATGACAGGCGGTCAGATGGCTCCCACAACACTTATCGGTCAGAAGTCAACAACAACTCCCTTCGGCCGTGATCCTCAGAGCACAGGTTATCCTCTCAAGATGTGTGAGCTTATCTCAACTCTTGAAGCTCCCGTTTTCGTGGCAAGATATGCTCTCAACACACCTAAGGGTGTAGCTGATGCAAAGAAGGGTATCAAGAAAGCCTTTGAGCTTCAGCTTGCAGGCAAGGGCTTCACCTTCATTGAGCTTCTTACAAACTGCCCCACAAACTGGGGTATGAGTCCTCTTCAGACTCTTGATTATATGGAAACAAACACAATCCCGTATTTCAAACCGGGCATCTATAAGGATACGGAGGTACAGGGCTAATGAAAAAATCATTTGTATTTTCCGGTTCAGGCGGTCAGGGTATTATGAGTGCAGGTATTATGCTTGCTCATACTGCCATTGATATGAATAAGCACTCAACATTCCTTCCCGAATACGGCCCCGAACAGCGTGGCGGCAGTGCTAAATGTACAGTTATCATCAGCGATGACCACATCGTTTCACCTCTCCCTAAGAAGTGTGATACACTTATCGCTATGAATGAACAGGCATATAACAAATTTGCAGGTGACATCAAGGAAGGCGGACTTCTTGTTCTCAACTCAAGCCGTGTAACAAGCGGTCTTGACAGAGAGGATGTAACTGTTCTTGCAGTTCCTGTTGATGACGTTGCTCTTGAACTCGGTAACGTAAAAATGGCAAACACTGTTCTTATCGGCGCTCTTGTCGGTGCAACCGATATCGTAAGCAAGGAAGCAATTGTGGCTTCACTTACTGCAAAATTCGGTTCGAAGAAGCCTGAAATTCTTGAGCTTAATATGAAAGCTCTTGAAACAGGTATTGAATTAGGCAAAACACATAAAGTGTAAAATAAAAATTTTAAGGAGATAAAGTTATGGCTAAGTATTCTTTTGACACAAAATTCAGCGTTCTTATGAAGGACCCCAAGGTTATGGAAATTGTTGATGACCTTTGCCCCGAAATTATGAACCACCCCATGAAGAACCTTGCTCTCAGCCTCGGTTTCACACCCAATCAGGGTATGGTTGTACTTTCAAAGATGTACAGCAAGGAAAAGATTGAAGAGTTCAGACAGAGACTTGAAGCAATCGAATAATTTGCATAATTATGACAGGCGGCACAGCGAAAGCTGTGCCGTTTCGTTTTTGGAGGCTGAGTTGAACCGGTGAGTTCCGGGGCGCCGACCCAAGCGATTTTTCAAAGAAAATCGCTTGGGCGGCAAAGAAGTTTTCTTCGAAAACTTCTTTGCCGTAAACGATGTTCCATCATTGGTCGGCGCCCCCGCTTCCCGCAGGCAGAGTTTTTGACAAACGGTTTTTATTGGTGTATAATGAAAACAGAGGTGTTTTTTATGAAACTTAAAAAATTATTTGCAGTAATGTTGCTGCTTATTGCAATATTCACTTTTGCGTCCTGCAAAAAAGATGCGCTTGATCCCTTCGGTAAAACTGAAGCGATTTCAACGACAGAAACAACCACAGAGGTAACAACAACTGCGGTTACAACTACAAAAGAAACAACAACGAAGAAGGCTGAACCCTCTGCAGGCTTCTCAGATCCTCTTGCGAAGGACAGAGTTATAGTTGACCCCACAGAGGGCAATCCCTATCTTGTTGTGGTCAATGCAAAGCGTGCTGCAGACGAAAGTTATAAGCCTGTGCTCACCGAAATTTTTGATACTGGTTATTATATGGAAGAGGGTGTTACACCCTATTATGAGAAGATGTACTCTGCTGCAAAAAAAGACGGCATAACCCTCACACCGTATTCAGCTTACCGCTCATATGACAGACAGAAGAACAACTATATCAACCTTACCAAGCAGTATATGAGTCAGTATAAGCTCAGTGAAGAGGAGGCAGCGAAAAAAGCTGCAACTGTAATTCTTCCTCCCGGAACAAGTGAGCATAACTTAGGTCTCGCTATGGATATATGCAACACAAGAGATGACTTTGCTTATACAAAGGAATACAAGTGGCTTACAGAAAATGCGCACAAATACGGCTTTATTCTCAGATATACAGCGGACAAGCAGGACATTACAGGTATTGTTCCTGAGCCGTGGCACTGGCGCTTTGTCGGTGTTGAATATGCTGAGAGCATAAAGAACAGCGGACTTTGCCTTGAGGAATATTTAGGAATTGAATAACAGAAAACCCTCCGGAAACGGAGGGTTAATTTTACGGTTCAGTTTTATGCAGCTCATCAAGTGTAATAACAACGTCACTATTATAAAGCTCACGGAGAGCCTCGTTTGTGTTTTTATCTGTGAGATATTCGGTGTGCCATGTCATAAAGTAAGACCAGGGAGCCTTTTTGAAATCACTCACTGCAGGATTCTGGCCGCATTCGTGAAGACAAAGGGGCTTCGGAGCTTTTGTTATGCTGCTGACCTTTCTGTAAAGGGTACTGCTGATTGCAATATCATATGTGTCAGCACCGATAATGTCACAGTATTCATCACCGGGATACCAGTCTTCCATTTTTATCATTTTGTGAGAATAGCCAAGCACCCAGATGAGGTTGTTGAGCTTCCAATAGTTTGTGTATCGGTCATACATAATCTGCCAGAGCTTTTTGAAGTTTTCACTTCCGCCCTTGCCCCACCAGAACCAGTCACCGTCAAGCTCGTGGAAGGGACGCCATAAAACGGGAATGTTCTTGTCTGAAAGCTTTTTAAGGGCTTTTGCAGCTTTATCCATACCTTTGATCATAGCCTTATATTCTTTTGTGCCCTCTGTGAGCATCCTTTCCCAATCAGCAACTTCATCTTCCATAGCATCCTTCCATTCACCTGAAAAGTCGCTTCCGCAATGCCAGCAGATGGTTACAAATCCGCCATTGTTGTGCCACTTGATTGACCTTTTGTTGACACCGTCAAAGTCATCGTTCATATAGTCGAAGCCTCTGATTACAGGGGTTTTGCCTGTTCTTTCATAGACATAGCTGAACTCATAGTCCTCACTGCCCATCCAGGTCGATTCCTGCTGCGCTGAAAGAGCAACACCAAACTCTTCGTTTGGATAGTACAGCAAATCGTAAAGCTTTTTTGCTTCTGCAGAAGCATTTGGGTTTGAAAGCGAAGGCTTCTCTTTCTGAAAGGAGCAGCCGGTGAAAAGCATCAGAATAATGAGAACGAGTGAAATTATTCTAAAAAGCTTTTTGTTCATGATTCGTTGTCCTCCGCAAGGAACTTAATATCGTCAATGCTTCTGAAGTGAACGGGAGTTATACCGATTTCAGGAAGGAAGCTGAGGTTGCCGAGATTATCGTCAATCATATAAATCTCTTCATAAACCTTGCCAAAGCTGCTTACTGCATGAAGATAAATTTTCGGGTCAGGCTTAGCCATTTTAAGGTTACAGGAAACAAAGATTTTATCAAAAAGAGGGGTGAGCTGATGCTTTTCAAACTGAGTTTCTATTACTCCGAGAGGAGCGTTTGAAAGAAGACAGATATCTGCGCTGTCACGAAGCTTTCTTATAAAAGGCGGCATTTCATCCTTTACCCTGAAAAGTTCTTCCCATTCCTTTATCATAGCTTCTTTGTCAAGCTTAAGCGCTTCTGCCATATTACTGAGAAGCTCGTCATATGTAACTTCGCCCATATCGGCAGGCACAAACAGTTTTTCTTTGAGCACTTCTGCTTCTTTAAGAGGCAGATATTTTTTTATAAAAACAGGTGCAACTTCATCAAAGATTACACCGAAGCAGTCGAAGATAATAAGTCTTTTTTTCATTTTCAGCACTCCTTTTCACTTGTCTTAGTATGTGTGAATTATATCAATTGAACCTTTGTTTGTCAATGTGTGTATTGTGGGGTAATATAGTGGCTTGTAAGTTTTGCACAAAAAAATAACACTTCTTTCTAACCTTGAAATATGGAACTTTTCGTTGACAAAATATAAGGTCAAATGTTAAAATACTAAAGATTATGATTAAAAAGAAAGGGTGTTCAGATGGCAGCTAAATGTCCTAACTGCGGCAAAGAAATCAAATGGTATAATTTAAAAGCCGATTGCTCTGCCTGCGGTGTAAGTATTCCTAATTTTAATTGGGAAGCCCGTCTTGAAGAAGACAATAAAAAAGCAGAGGAAAAATTCGGTGCGTTTTACCGTACACTGAATATGCTCAAATACTCGGTAGGCGGAACAAAGCTCAGAATTCTGAGAATTGTGATGTCTTTTATCCCGATTATCGGTGTTATTGTTCCATGGTTATCAATAAAGGGAGATTCAGCGGCACTCAATTTTGATCTTCTCGGTCTTTTCACTGACGGAACAAGTACTATTGATTTCTTCGGAATTCTTTTCAAGGATCTTGGTGGTATTATAAGCTCAATTAGTGCTGAAGGCTTCAGCGGACCTATATCATTTGCAATTTTCGGTCTCATTTCAGTGCTTCTTTCAATTGTTATTCTTGTAATTGCATTTTTCCTGATTTTCATAACTTTCAAAAAGCCCAAAACAAAGGCAATGTGTGTCTTTGATATTCTCGGCCTTATTTTTATGGGTGTCGGAATATTCTTCTTCACATCTCTTAACGGAAAAATCGGTGCAGAGCCCTTCTCAATTGCAGAGTTCACTTTTGAAAATGCCGCTGCATCAGTACAGTGGGGCATTTTCGTGTTCCTGGCTCTCGGCCTTGTTGCACTTCTCGGCAACTGCCTTGTAGCAAAAGCAGATATCAAGAGTGAAGAAACTCTTGAAGAAGAAAGACTTGAAAAGGTTAGAATCAAGGAAGAAAAAGAAGAGCAGGCAAGAATCAGAAAAGAGCAGCAGAGGCTGGAAGCTGAAATGCAGGCTGAGATTGAAAAAGAAGAAAAGATCAGAAAAGCCAAAGAGGCTCTCGCAAAGAAGAATAAGAAGTAATTTTCTTCAAAAATACATAATGAAAGAGTGATAAAATGTCAGAAGTAATTAACGAGAATGAAGTTAAGACAGAAAAAATGTCAGATGACGAGCTTCTCGATAAATTAGCTTATACTAAGAAAAGATATCTGACTCCGAAGGAAATTGCGGCTTATGTGCTTGTAAACTTCGGTCAGAAAAACCTGAGTCAGTTTATTTCAGCAAACAAAGACTTCTTTATGGTTCAGTTTATGGGCCTCAGTACAACTGCGAACGCAAACATCAACCTTTTTTCAACAATTTATGACGCAGTTGACGATACAGTTTCCGGTCTTATCATTGACCGAACAAGAACCCGTTGGGGCAGAGTAAGACCTTTCTTTATCCTTCCTCTTCCTATCTGGATTATCGGCGGTCTTATGCTTTTCAGTGCGCCGACAATCACAAGCAGCGCAGGAAAGTCTGCATGGTTTGCAGCAGCAACAATTATCTACGGTCTCGGTATGAGCTATTTCAATGCCTGGAACCTGATGATTTACAATATAACTCCAAATACCACGGAACGAAACAATCTTATTACTACCACGAAATTCGTTGAACTTTTCGGTGTATGGCTTCCGTCATTTCTGCCGATTCTCGTAACGGTTCTGCCGAAAATCAGTCCTGCCTTTTCAATGCAGGGTATCTACAGCGGCTTTGCAACATTTATGCTTATTTTTGCTGCAGTGTTTGCAGTGTTCGGCTTCTTCAATATCCGTGAAAGAGTTCCCATGAGAAGCCGTGAAGAAATCAATGAGGTTTCTGTATGGAAATCATTCAAAACTGTTTTCAAAAACAGACCGCTTATCATTATTATCCTTGCTGAATTTTTCAACAACTTCAAATCAGTAGGCAGTAACTCAGAGTCATATTTCTGGCTCAACAATACAGGCTCACTTGCAAATGCAAGCGTCTGCGGTATCTTTACAGGTATTCCCAACTATGTAATGGTTCCCTTTGCTGCAAAGCTTGTAAGAAAATTCGGTGCAAGAGCAACTGCAATCGGCGCAGGTCTTTTCGGCTTTGGCGCTTACGGTCTTCTTTACATAATCGGCTATCATCCCTTTGGTGAAACCTTTGAAGACAACAAGATTTTAAATCTTGCTTTTGTAATCATTATGCTTACACTCTGCGGTCTTCCCAACAAGATTATCCAGGTTTGTAATCCTATTCTTACAGCTGATGCTCTTGACTATATGGAGTGGAAAGATGGTATCAGAAACGAAGCTCTTGTTACAACTGTTCAGGGATATTTTACAAAGCTTGCAGTTGCAATTACAGGCTGGCTTTCAAATATGGTGCTTACATGGATCAAATATGTACCTATCAAGGACGAATTAGGTAATGCAATTCCCAATACCGATCCCAAGATTCAGCAGGGCATATGGTTAGTATTCTGTATTCTTCCCGCTCTTGCAAGAGGTCTTTACGGTCTTTCATTCATTCTCTATCCCATTCACGGTAAACTTCAGCAGAGACTCATTGTTGAGCTCGCTGAAAAGAGAGCTGCAGTAATCAGTGAAAAATAAGAACCCGACCCGACGAGCAATCAAAGATTGCGGTCGGGTACCCCGGAACCTTGTTGCTTCGCAATAAGAACCCGACCCGACGAGAAATCTGAAATTGCGGTCGGGTACCCCGGAACCTTGTTGCTTCGCAATAAGAACCCGACCCGACGAGAAATCTGAAATTGCGGTCGGGTACCCCGGAACCTTGTTGCTTCGCAATAAAATAAAGCTGTCATCTTCCATGGTGACAGCTTTTCTTCATAAAAACGCTGCTGCATTTCTGCAACAGCGTCTTAATTTTTTACAGTAAGTGGTTGAAAAATTTAATATTGGCCTTTTCGCACTTGAGCTTGCCTTCCTGCTCGTTTTTGATGATTTCAACAATCTTGTCATTGATGGGTGTGGGAACACCGCACTTTCTGCCCCATTCACAAACAACACCGTTGATTGCATCAACCTCACAGGGCTTACCGTTCTTAAGGTCCTGAAGCATTGAGGGCTCGATTGAACGGTGCTTTTTCATTGCGATAGGAAGAAGCATAGTAGCGAATGTGCGCTTGAGAGCACCCTTATAGTAGAAGAGCTTTGTGATGTCCTTGCCCTGAACGGGAACAAAGGTAGCACCTGCGGCATGACCTACATCGATACATTCCTTCATGCAGCGAATAGCAACCTTTCTTGCTTCCTTATCTTCTGAAACGTCACCGAAAACGCCGCCTACAACTGTGCCGAGACCTGAAAATGTTGCGTTGATAAGAAGCTTTGACCAACGTGCACCGATGAGATTTTCTTCTTCGTGTACGGGACACATAAGCTCAAGAATCTCTTTTACAGTTCTGAACTGTTCATCTGTAATACCTTCCATTTTGCCCATATGGAATGAGAGTGAGTCGGGTTCACTTGTAAGGGTACATACGCCGGGTTCACCTAAAGCTGCACCCCATTCAACTGCACAGCCCATTGTGTGCTCACTGCCCACGATTTCAGCAATGCCGGGTTCGGGAATACCGTTCTGAAGAGTGACGATAACACCTGTATCTGTAAGGTAATCCTTAAGCATAGTAACAACTTCTTTGTTGAAAAGCTGCTTTGTCATAAGGAAGATTACATCGTATTTACCTTCCATCTGATCGGGAGTGATAGCCTTTACGGGAACAGTCATATCAACTGTGCCCTTGATGATTGCGCCCTTTTCATTAAGAGCAGCAACATGAGCCTTGTTGCGGTTTATAAGGTCAATTTTGCCGCCGTTTTTTGTGATGTAAGCACCGAGAACTGTACCCAGTGAGCCTGCACCGTAGATTGCTGCACGAATATCTTCCATATTGAAGCACCATCCTTAATTTAATTCCGTAATAGCATAGCATAAAACAAATAAAATTGCAAGAAGTTACTCAGAGTATGTGTTAAAAAGACGGTTTGTATCTTTATAGCGGCTGTCAGAAGTATGTGTATTGCATTATTGACAAAAATATAAAACTCTGTTATATTGATAGTTACAGATTTAAATTTTTACAGATGAGGTGTTATTTATGGCAAAAACTGTTCAGGACATTCTCGATATCATCAAAGAAAATGATATCAGGATGGTAGACTTCAAGATGGTTGATATCAACGGTCAGTACCGTCATGTTACAATTCCCGCAGAAAACTTCTCAGAAGATACAATGAAGAGCGGTATCGGCTTTGATGCTTCAAACTATGGCTACGCAGTTGTTGAAAAGAGCGATATGGTGTTCATTCCCGACCCCGATACAGCAAATATCGATCCCTTCTGCTCAATTCCTACTCTTTCAATGACCGGTAACGCAATGATTATCGATACACCAGAAAACCGTCCTCTTGCTCAGTATCCCCGTAATATTATCAAGGCTGCTGTTGAATATATGAAGAACACAGGTGTTGCTGATGAAATGAAAATTCTTCCCGAATTTGAGTTTTATCTTTTCGACGATGTAACATGGAATGTTGAAGGTAGATATATCGGTGCTACAGTTGATGCAAAGCAGTCATACTGGAATTCTGATGTTGAAGGCCACGGTGTTATCGTTCCCAAGCAGAAGAACTATCACATTGCAAAGCCCTTTGATACTTCATACGAATGCCGTAGTGAAATGTGCATGCTTATGAAGGAAATGGGTATCGACATCAACTACCACCATCCCGAAGTTGCAGCTTCAGGTCAGTTCGAAATTGAACCTCAGCTTGGCGAAGTTGTACATATGGCTGATGCTACAATGATGATCAAATATATCATTCATAACACAGCTCTCAAATACGGCAAGAGTGCTACATTTATGCCCAAGCCTATCTACGGCGAAGCAGGCAGCGGTATGCACGTTCATATGATTCTCTTCAAGGACGGCCAGCCTATATTCTCAGATGATAACGGCTATTCACACCTCAGCGAAACAGCTCACTATTTCATCGGCGGTCTTCTCAAGCACATCGGTTCGCTCTGTGCAATCACTAACCCCAGCACAAACTCATTCAAGCGTCTTGTTCCCGGCTATGAAGCTCCCGTAACTGTTGGTTATGCAACATCAAACAGAAGCGCAGTTATCCGTATTCCTGCTTACGCAAAGAGCCCCGACAAGCGCCGCTTTGAGCTTCGTAACCCCGATGCTACATGTAACCCCTACTTCTGCTATGCTGCTATTCTTATGGCAGGTCTTGACGGTATCAAGAACAAGATTGATCCTCATGCAAACGGTTGGGGCCCCTATGATATGAACCTCTATAATCTTCCCGAAGAAGAAAAAGCAAAGCTCCAGGGTCTTCCCGTTTCACTTGACGAAGCTCTTGACTGCCTTGAAAAGGATTACGCTTACCTTACAGAAGGCGGTGTATTCCCCGAAGAGCTTATCAGAAACTTCATCAAAACAAAGCGTGCTGAAGTGAGACAGCTTGCTGCTATTCCTCATCCCGCTGAATTTGATAAGTACTATAATCTTTGATATTTTTCAATCTTTATCATTTTTCTCAGAAACCCTTGTCCGTTCGCGTGCAGGGGTTTCGCCCTTTTTTGGTTGACACACTCAGCGGGACTTGCTATAATTGAATCAAAATTTCAGAAGGAGAATTATTATGGATAAGATTATTTCGTTTTTTATGGCGCTTCAGTTTGCGCTTCTTTCACTCTTCGGAATTCCTTTTGATGCACCTGACCTCGAAGTGCTTGAACCGACAGAGGCTACAATAACCGAGGAACAGACACAGCTTTTCAGACAGATTTTCGAAAGTGAAACAGAGTGGCTCAGCTCACTTCAGCTTCAAAACGGAGCAATGCCAATGACATATTCACCAAACGGTAAGCTTACCGTGAATCCCTATTTTGCTGATTTTGCTGCTCTTGCTCTGCTTGATGATGCCGAGAAATACGGTGACAATGTTAAGGCTTATATGGACTGGCATTTTGCTCACCTGAATACTGCAAAGGAAGATTTCGGCGGTCTTGACGGCACAATCTATGACTATGTGGTCACAATGAAAAACGGTGAAATTGAAAGCGAGGTTATATCCACTCCTGAAAATGCCGATTCATACGACACAACTGATTCTTATGCTGCAACCTTCCTTACCGTTCTCAATAAATATCTCAGCAAAACAGGGGACAGCACTTATATCGTTGACAACGCTGAAGATATAAAAAGAATTACAAACGTTATGTTTGCAACACTTCAGAACGGTCTTACTTATGCAAAGCACAACCACAGAATAAAATATCTTATGGATAACTGTGAGGTGTATGAGGGGGCAGTTGCTGCGGCAAATCTTTTCGAGATAATAGTGCAGAGCGGAAAAACAGAATATACCGATATGCGTGATGACTGCAAGGAGCTTATAGGTACTGTGCAGAAAAACATCAACACAAAGCTCTGGAATTTTGTGGGCGGATATTACAGACCCGGAATAACGGCTTATGTGAGTATTCCGTCAAAGATTTTCAGCTGGAACATCTATTATCCTCAGGCAACATCTCAGCTTTTCCCCATTATCTGCGGAGTGATTGAGCCAAACACAGAAAGAGCCCAGAAGCTTTATGAAAAGTTCTCTGCAACCTATCACTGGGAAGCCTTTGAGTATCCCGACAGCTTTTATTGGGGTGCAAATGTTCAGGCTGCCGCTGTAATGAATGATGTAGAAAGTGTAGTAGAATATATGCAGAATTATCTTCCGCTTACAGAAAAGCACAGCTGGCCGCTTTATAATATGGACAGCGCAAGAGTGTCAATGGCAGCTTATATGATGCTTAACAAATAAAAACAAAAACAGCTCCACGGATTTCCGTGGAGCTTTCATATTCGGAATATTATTTGCCCTTAAAAAGATTTGCAATAAAATTAAAAATTGAGGTGAAGAATCTCATAAGCTTGAGAAGAAGTGAGGTTGTCTCGGTTTCTTTTACAGGCTCTTTATATTCGTTTTTGTCTTCACTAAGGATTTCAGTTTCAGCATCAAAAATCATAAAGCGTGAAAGCTCCTGATTTTCTACGGTTGCTTCTTCTTCACCGAAAAGGAACTGCATATGAAGCGGTTTTGTGATGTCGGTTCTGTCGTGCTTGATGTTTTTTATAAACCAGGTCTTTTCAGGGAAAAGACAGGTTGAAGCATCCACAGTTCTGTCAGGTGAAATAAGGCTCATATCCTTGCCTTCAAGCTCTTCCTTGCTGAAGCTTGTGCCTACGGGAGCAGTTGTTGCACCGAAGGATGAATGCTTAGTATCAACAACAGTATCTGTGAGAACATCCCAGGAGGGTGAAACGGGAAGAGCACTGTAGCCGTATCTTGAAATAACAGCGACTCTGCCGTTTTTGTCAAAGTCAAGGAGAATGTCGCTCTTGCTTGCTCTTACTTTTTCGTTATATCTTTCGATTTTTCCTTTGAGAACACTGTGTTCTTCACCTGTGCAGTAAGTGGTGAATACGTGCTCCATTGCTTTGTCGATATATTTATCGGGACACATAGCCCACGCTGCAGGCCAATAAGCAAAAAGAGGAACAAGGGTTTCCTTATAGAGAATGGGAGCAGTTTTCTTTATAAGAGTGTTAAGGAAGCCGCCAAGATCATCAACGATTCCTGCAAGGGCAAGAATGTCGAGAGTGCTTGAAATAAGCTCGTTATATTCATTTTCACCGAGAAGATCCTTAAGACCGTTTAAAAGGGCGTCACCGGCAATTTCAGGGTTTCCGCAGAGAAGCTCACCGATATAGGTTATGCCGAAAAGAGCGGGTGAATCGAAAACAATGCCCATAATTTTATCGTTGCCGTAAGTTCTGAGATAGGTTGTGCCGATAACACTGCCGAGAGAGTGGCAGCGAAGAGCAACCTTATCTGAGCCTGATTTTCTGATGACATAGTCGATGAACTTGTTGAGCTCTTCTGCAGCCACAAAAGGATCACATCTCCAGTCATAGCTGAAAATAAGATTTGAATTTTTGCTTACAGATGAGGGATAGGCCATATATGCGCCTGAGTTGTCTTTTGCAGTGCCGTCAGGATTGTTGAAGTACCCTGCAAAGACACTGTTCACAATTTCACAAAGTTCATAGGCAAAGTGGTCACCGTTTTCTGTTGCAACATAAGTCAGAAGAGCGGGGAGAAGATCTTTTTTCACAGACTCCAGAAGCTCATCTGAAGAGGGAAGCGTAAACATTGTTGAGGGATTGCTTTTGTCTGCACAGATTTTTGAGCCTGCAAAGCCGTGAACATAAATTGTGGGACAGGTCTGATTGACTGTGTCTGAAGCAAAAGCAGGAACTGTCAGTGTGAAAATGAGAAGAATGCTCAGAATGAGGCTGAGAAATTTTTTCAAAGTTAACCACTCCTTTAGTTTGGTTGTGAGAGTTTTTGAACAGGAATAATATATCATATTGTTACAAAAACTTCAATATATAACCGATTTTTTGTTATAGCGAGTTAACACTCTTTTGAGTGAAGTCATTTCAATTTGTAATTTTATGTAAAGTTTTTCAATTTTCGGTTGAGAAATTCCCTTTTATATGTTAGAATTGTATAAAGTGTATTTTGTAATACTGATTAAAGGAGAGTGGTATTCAATGAGCGAAGGAAACAACAGCTCAAAAGCAGGTAAAGTAAAAGGCCTCTTTACCGAAATCAAAACACACTGGAAAACCCCGGCTGAAGGTAAATATGTTCCTTACAGAGAATATAAGGATATATTCTTAGGTGTCGGCTCAAACTACACAGGTACAAAAATGCTTGAAGGTATCGGCTTCTGGGCAGCTTGCTATCTGTTTATGTATCATTATCAGCTGCCATACCTTACCTTCTCATTTATCGGCATTATCAATATGCCTCTCAATTACATCTGGACTCTTATCGGTTGGATTATCAACGACAATCTCGGCTTCCTTCCGAAAAAGACAGAGAGAAAATTCTACGGACTTTATTTCTCTCTTATTGTAATAGGTCTTGTAATGATTTTCGGCAAATTCCCCTTCCTTGCAAATTCAACAAATCCGCTTCTTGCTTACCTCAACAATATGGAAAGTATCGGTATCAATGCAACTTCAGCAATGAAGATTCTCGGTACACATATTCTCTGGAACGGTTGGGCAGGCTCAAGAAATATCTTCTACCGTAAAAAGCTCATTCCGAAATACGGCAGATATAAGTATTCACTTTACTGTGACGTTATTCCCAAGTGCATTATGGTTGTTCTTGTAGGCTGGCTTCCTCTTTACAACATTCCCGATATGGTTACAAGAGTATGGACAGCAAACCTTCTTTTTGCCTGCTATAATATTTTCGGCTTCGGCAATAACCTTGAAACACTTTCAAAAACAATCAGCCCCAATATGCAGGAAAGACTTCTTGTACGTACCTATCCTGTAAAGCTCTCTCATTTCGTACATACAATCGTTTCAATTATCATTCCAGTTGTTGTTGACTCTCTTGACAAGGAATGGGCAGATATCAACCTTTTCCGTTGGGTATATCCCATCAGCTTCATTGTTCCTGCACTTATTACCATGTTCTATGCAGGAAGAATTCAGGAAAGAATTCCGCAGCCTCCCCTTGAAAAGAAGGTTCAGATCAATTTCTGGGACGGTATGTTCGGCGTTCTCAGAAACAAGTATCTTCTTATCAATACCGTGGTAGGTCTTATTGACTCTCTCGGCAACGGTATGCTTGCAATCACAACAATTATTTATCTTTATACCTTCCGTCTGGCAGGTCTTCCCTACACAATTATCATTAACCTGATTTCATTTGCGGGAACTCCGCCCGATCTTTGCGCTCCCTATTTCCTCAAGAGATTTGACTATAAGCAGATTATGATTTTCTATCAGCTGACAAGAGCTTTAGGTAATGCACTTATGGTTGCTGCCTTCTGGTTCTGCGGTGATAATGTTCATATCTGCGGCGTTGTATGTATTATCGTTATGTTCCTTATGGAAATGACAAAGACAATTCCCACAACTGCAGGTCACGATATGGGCGCTCGTATAGGCGACTATCAGATGTATCTTTCAGGTGAAAGACTTGAAAGCTTCTCAGGTGTGTTCGGCTGGTTCACAGGCCCCATCACATCATTTGTAGGTCTTATTATTCCTCTTATGCTTCTTAAGTACGGCTTTAACAGCAACTGGGACGTTCTCTATATCGACAGCGCACGTTTCAATATTATCGCTGTGCCTCTTATCATTGATATCGTAGGTTATGTTCTTATGACAATTCCCTATTTCTTCTGGGATTATGACAATGAGAAACAGACCAAGGTTATCCAGGTTCTTCAGCGCCGTGCTGAGGTAACTCAGAAGAAAGCTCAGGAAGAGGGCGAAACCGTCAGCGGCGGTTACATCGGTTAAAGGAGGTCAGGCATCATGAAAGATAAAAAACAAAAAGTTTTTAAGGGCATGACTGCTCCCGTTGATGTCCACCTTGACATTCCTGAAGACGAAATCTGGACTTATAAAATCGACGGACTTGCAGCTCCGCACATCCGCAAGCCCTTTACCAATTTCACCTTAAAAAAGATTGTTTTTACGGTGCTTATTCTTATCGCTGTTGGTCTTTCGATGTACTTCAGCGTAAGAGTTGTTTCCCGTGTACCTTTTGAATATAATCAGGTGGAAGACGGAACCTATGAATTCGTGAAATTCAACAATACCGGCTATATCAGCCATCTCGATATCGACTATGCGGTTGAAATCGTTTATGACAAAAACAATCCTGATGCGGCAACAAACTTCACCCTTAAAAAGGATGAAAGCAAGCCCATTTCAAAAATTCCTCAGTTCTGCTTCAACTGTGACGAAAAGCTTGAAACAGTTTATATCGGCAAGGACGTAAAGGAAATCGACGGCAAGGCATTTTTTACCTGCCGTACCCTTAAGCAGTTTATCGTTGATGAAGAAAACGAATATTACAGCGACATTGACGGTGTTCTTTACAACAAGGATAAAACAGAAATTATCTGCTATCCTATGAATCATCCTCAGTATCTCCGTGAAAAATTCGGCTACAACGACACAATCTGGGCTGATAATGAAAACAACCTTGAGTTCCGTGCAAGATATGAAGCTGACATTCTCACCTATGTTCTTCCTTCAACAGTTGAAACAATCGGCGAGCTTGCATTCTACGACCTTCCTCTTGCAGCTCTCTATCTTCCCGAAGGACTTAAGAGAATTGAAACAATGGCAATCACCAAAAACTGGTGGATGACAGACATCTATTCTTATGAATCAAGCACAGCTGAAGAGGGCGAAACAGGCTACTCAGCAATTTCCAAGCTCAGCGGCGTTTATAAGTCACTTCCCGACGGTCTCGAATATATCGGCTCAGACGCAATGAGCTATAACCGTGTATGTCAGTATCTGAGAATTCCCTCATCAGTCAAGTACATCGGTCACCATGCATTCTGGGATTGCGTTGAAAAGATTGACGGTAATTTATCAGGCTACAAGGTTATCAATATTTCAATGACTGAAGAAGAATTTGATGCTATTGAAATCGGCAACAACTGGCTTCCTCAGTATGATAACGGTCTTCTTGATAAGAAGGTTGAGCTTGTTTTCGGTGCTGAAAAGATTTATGATGAACCTGTTACCTACACAGAAAAGGAAGACGGCACATCTGAGCTTACAGCAGCGACAAACAGAAATAATTCAAAAGAGTTCAGAGTTGAAGCTGAGGGCAAGGTTGTTTCTTCAATTGCACGTCATCCCTTCAAGTGGGACAGCTACATCGAAACCGTTTACATCGGCAAGGATGTAAAAGAGCTTCGCGGTGAAAGCTTCGTAAACCTTCGTGCACTTAAAGAGTTCGTTGTTGATGAACAGAACGAAAGCTTCTGTGCAGTTGACGGTGTGCTTTACACAAAGGATATGAAAACTCTTCTCTGTGTTCCAAAGGCTTATGAGGGCGGAAAGACCTTCATCGTTCCCGAAACAGTTGAAGTGATCAGCCGTTCAGCTCTCTCAGACTGCAGGTTCGAGGAAATTTTACTTCCCGAAGGTCTTAAGAGAATTGAATCAATGGCATTCCTCAAGGCTGAAAACCTTAAAGAAATCAATTCCTATAAGGGCTCAAAGACTTATGCTTCACTTCCCGAAGGTCTTGAATTCATCGGTCTTGACGCATTCAACTACGCTTCAGGTCTTACCTATCTTTACATTCCCTCATCAATTAAGGAAATCGGTGCATACAGCTTCTGCTACTGTGCAAAGGTTGATGCTGAGGGCAACAAGATTGGTGTAACTGAAGTTAATGTTGGTCTTTCCGCTGATGCGTTCAAGAAGATTACAGCTGGCGAGCACTGGGTTCCTGAATTCAGAAATGCAGAGAACGAAATTGCTAAAGTAAACTACGGTGCGGAAAGAGCATAAATCAAAAAAATAAATTCATTAACCTCTCATCTCCGGGATGAGGGGTTAAGTTTTTAAAGGAATTGTAAAATGTATTGATTAAACAGGATAAATCTGCTAATATATAATAGAATAAAAATGAGAAGGAGCAGCAAAGATGAACAAGCGCTATACAGTTAAGTATAAGTTCGGCGGACAGGTTGTAACATCAAATGAACTTGAAAACAATCTTTACCGTCTGGATGTTGTAGAAAAAGACAACAGATACACAGTTACACTTACTCCGAAACAGCCCTTTGAAATGGTGGATTTCTATGTTGATTTCCCTTACGGCTTCAAGAAGGATGACAAATTCTTCGGTGGCGGCTATCAGTCCTGGACAAAGACAAAGGAATGGACTGAAGACGAAGTTATGCCCAGCGTTATCAAGCTTGCAAATATTTCAGAAATGACAAAGAATATTGCAAGAAAAACAAGTGACGAGTGGATGATCAAATATTCAGGCAAGAAGGGCGAATTCCACAGCCACTGCTATACTTATGTAAGAAACGGTGAAAATGTAAAGCTCTGGGGTTCACTCAGCGAAAAGACCGGTTACACATATTTCAAGGTTAAGATGAAGGAAAACCGCTTCTACTTCTGCAAAGACCTCCTCGGTAAAATTGTAGACAGCGAGCTTCAGATTTTTGATATCGTATATTTTGAAGGTACATATGACGAAGTGTTCGACAATTACTTCGGAATGTGGAAAATGCCTGAAACAAGACACGGTATGATGAGCGGTTATACCTCATGGTACAACTATTTCCAGGACATCACAGAAGAAATTATTCTCCGTGACCTTGACGCACTTGATCCCTATAAAGATCAGGTTAACATTTTCCAGATTGATGACGGTTATGAAACCTTTATCGGTGACTGGCTTGATCCCAACCCTGCAAAGTTCCCCAACGGTATGAAATATATTGCTGACAAGGTTCACGAAAAGGGCTATAAGGCAGGTATCTGGCTTGCCCCCTTCAACTGTCAGAAGATTTCAAGAATGGCTAAGGAGCATCCCGACTGGCTTATCAAGGACACAGACGGCAAGCCTATGGTTGGCTGTCTTGCATGGGGCGGTGCTTATACCTTCGATATCTACAACGAAGAAGTAAGAGCTTATCTTAAGAAGGTATTCGATGTAGTTCTCAACGAGTGGGGCTACGATATGGTTAAGCTTGACTTCCTTTACAGCCAGTGCATCAAGCCCAGACACGGTAAGAGCCGTGGTGAAATTATGTGCGATGCTATGGCTTTCCTTCGTGAGTGCGTAGGCGACAAGCTCTTCCTTGGCTGCGGTGTACCTATCGGTCCTGCTCTCGGAATCTGTGACGCTTGCAGAATCAGCTGTGACGTTGACCTTAACTATAAGGGCGAGTTCTATAGCCGTATTCAGGTAAGTAACGAAATGCTCAACGCAAGAAGTGCAATCAACAACTCAATCTTCCGCCGTCATCTCAACGGCAGAGTATGGATGAACGACCCTGACGTATTCTTCCTCAGAAAGGATAACCTCCGCTTCAGCGACGAGCAGAAATATCTTCTCGGCAGAATCAACAACCTTTGCGGTAATGTTCTCTTCATTTCAGACAACGCAGCTGACTATGACAAGAAGACAGGCAAGCTTCTCAAGAAATTCTTTGAAAAGACAGATGAAAAGATTCTTTCAGCAGAATATATCCACAAGGATGTAATCAAGGTTGTTTCAGAATATAAGGGCAAGAGAAAGGCAATTACCTTCAATCTTGAAAAGGGCTGCATCTACTTCGATGAAAGCTGGAAGAAGAACTTCAAGAACCCCACAACAAAGGCTGACAAAAAAGTTAAAGTAAAATCAGCTATATAAAAAGTTTAAGAGGTCTGCAAAGCGCAGACCTCTGATTTTTTGAAAATCTCTTGCATTTCCTACCAAGTTGGTATATAATAAAGTTGTATCCTGACATAAAGATTTTTTCTGAGTGAAAGGTGACGGCTTATTTTCATAGGATAACTATATCTATATACACTATTGCCGCACCCTTTTACGGAGTGCGGTTATATTTTTTATATCACAAAGAGGTGATTTTTTATGAACACAAGAGTAGCTGTAATGAGCATTATCGTTGAAAACGGTGAGGGCGTTGCAGAGCTTAACGCAATACTTCACGATTACGGCGATTATATTATCGGCAGAATGGGTATTCCCTACAGGCAAAGAGGCATAAACATTATCAGCGTTGCAATTGACGCTCCTCAGGACACTATATCTGCTTTGTCGGGCAAAATCGGAAGGCTTAAGGGTGTCAGCGTAAAAACGGCTTATTCGGCGGTGATGAGTGATGACTGAAAAAATTAAAGCACTCATTGAAAAGCTGGAAAGAGAAAACTCTCTTTCCCTTGAGGAGTATAAGCACCTCATAGATAACCGTGACGAAGAAAGCGCCTGTCTTCTCAGAGAAAAAGCAGACAAGGCAAGACGAAGGGTTTACGGCAACAAGGTTTTCATAAGAGGGCTTATTGAAATCAGTAATATCTGTAAAAACGACTGCCTTTACTGCGGAATAAGAAAGGGCAACAGAAATTGCCAGAGGTACAGACTTTCAGAAGAGGATATTCTCACTTGCTGCAAAGAGGGCTACGGCTTAGGCTTTCGTACCTTCGTTATGCAGGGTGGTGAAGACGGCTTTTTCACCGATGAAGTAATGTGCAGCATTATAAGAAAAATCAAGAAAAGCTATCCCGATTGTGCAGTAACGCTTTCTCTCGGTGAGAGAAGTGAGGAAAGCTACCGAAGACTTTTTGAAGCAGGGGCAGACCGTTACCTTTTAAGGCACGAAACAGCCGATAAAGAGCATTACGGAAAGCTTCACCCAAAGAATCTCTCGTGGGACAAACGAATGGAATGTCTCAGAAATCTTAAGAAAATCGGCTTTCAGACAGGCTGCGGCTTTATGGTTGAGTCGCCCCTTCAGACCTCAGAGCAGCTTGCAAAGGACCTGAAATTCGTGGAAGAATTTTCGCCTGAAATGTGCGGTATAGGACCGTTTATTCCTCATAATGAAACAGACTTCAAGGATGAAAAAGCAGGCTCTTGTGAGCTTACCTGTTATCTTCTTTCAATAGTGCGACTTATAAAACCGACTATTCTTCTTCCGTCAACAACAGCTCTCGGTACAATAGATAAAGAGGGCAGAGAAAAAGGAATTCTCTCAGGGGGTAATGTTGTAATGCCCAATCTGTCACCGCTCAGTGTGAGAAAGAAATATATGCTTTATGAGGGAAAAATCAGCACCGATGAAGAAGCGGCTGAAAATCTCGCAAGACTTAAAGAGAAAATCAGCGCTATCGGGTTTGAAGTTGTGACCGACAGAGGAGACTTTATAAAAGAGTGAAGAGTTAAGAGTTGAGAGTTAAGATGTGGGGAGCAAAGCTCCGATTATATACTGACGAAATTTTCAGGTTTATTACCGTAGGGACACAAAGCCGTCCCTTTTAAGGTAATTCCCCTATTAGGGGAAATGTCTGCAACGCAGACAAAAGGGTGCCCGTTTCTGGAAGAAAAGGTGGCTGCGGAGCAGTCGGAAGGGTGTTCAGTCGTGTCCGCCGATAATCTATCTAACATAAAAACAGAAAGGAAGAAATATATGTATAATCCCAAATCATTAAAGGCTGAAGAATTTATCAGCGACGAAGAAATCAGAGCAACTCTGGAATACGCAGAGGCTAACAAAAATAATGTAGAGCTTATTGACGAAATTCTCGAAAAGGCAAGGCCCAAGAAGACTGAAAGCGGCTGTGTCTGTGCAGGACTTACCCACCGAGAGGCTTCTGTGCTTCTCGCTTGTGAAATTCCTGAAAAAATCGAAAAAATCTATGAAATTGCAGAGGAAATCAAGCTCGCTTTTTACGGTAACCGAATCGTAATTTTTGCTCCTCTCTATCTTTCAAACTACTGTGTAAACGGCTGTGTTTACTGTCCATATCATCTTAAGAATAAGCACATTGCACGTAAGAAGCTCACTCAGGAGGAGGTGCGTGCAGAGGTTATCGCTCTTCAGGATATGGGACATAAGCGCCTTGCAATTGAAGCAGGTGAAGACCCTGTAAATAATCCCATTGAGTACATTCTTGAATGTATCGACACCATTTACAGCGTACATCACAAAAACGGTGACATCAGACGAGTTAACGTAAACATCGCAGCAACAACCGTTGAAAACTACCGCAAGCTTAAGGATGCAGGCATCGGCACATACATTCTCTTCCAGGAAACATACCACAAGGAAAGCTATCTGAAGCTTCATCCCACAGGCCCCAAGCACGATTATGCTTATCACACCGAGGCTATGGACAGAGCTATGGAGGGCGGAATTGATGACGTCGGTCTTGGCGTGCTTTTCGGTCTTGAGCTTTATAAGTACGAATTTGCAGGACTTATTATGCACGCTGAGCATCTTGAAGCGGTTCACGGGGTAGGTCCTCACACAATCAGTGTGCCAAGAATCAAAAAGGCAGACGATATTGACCCCTCAGCCTTTGATAATTCAATTTCAGACGAAATGTTTGCAAAAATCACAGCTTGTATCCGCCTTGCAGTTCCCTATACAGGTATTATCATCTCCACAAGAGAAACTCAGGATGTAAGAAGCAAGCTTCTCAGAATGGGCGTTTCTCAGGTCAGCGGCGGTTCAAGAACATCTGTGGGCGGTTATACCGAGGAGGAAAGACCTCACGATACAGAGCAGTTTGATGTGTCTGACCAGCGTACCCTTGATGAGGTTGTGCATTGGCTTATGGAAAACGGTCATATACCCTCATTCTGTACAGCCTGCTACCGTGAGGGCAGAACAGGTGACAGATTTATGGCGCTTTGCAAAAACGGTCAGATTCTCAATTGCTGCCACCCCAATGCTCTTATGACCCTTACAGAGTACCTCGTTGACTATGCTTCAGAGGGAACAAAAGAGACAGGCTTTAAAATGATTGAAGAAGAGCTGGGTAGAATTCCCAATGAAAAAGTAAGAGGCATTGCAAAGCAGAACATTGAAGATATCAGAAACTCAAACAGACGAGATTTCAGATTTTAAGGTGATAAAAATGGGACTTAACGAAGTTGGTTCAGGTGAAAGAGTTCACATCGGCTTTTTTGGAATGAGAAATGCAGGTAAGTCAAGTCTTGTGAATGCTTTCACAGGTCAGAAGCTTTCTGTTGTATCTGATGTGAAGGGCACAACAACTGACCCTGTCAAAAAAGCAATGGAGCTTTTACCGCTGGGACCTGTGCTGATAATTGACACTCCCGGTATTGACGATGAGGGTGCTCTCGGTGAAATGAGAGTGCAGAAAGCAAAAGAGATTCTCTCTAAAACCGATGTTGCAATTCTTGTCTGTGATGCTGAAAAGGGTATTACAGACTCTGACGAAAGCCTTATTGAGATATTCAAGGAAAAGAAGCTTCCCTTTGTGATTGCTTTCAATAAAAGCGACCTTCTTACCTCAGGGAAGGAAAGTGAAGGTAACAGAGTTTATGTAAGTGCACTTACGGGCGAAAACATAGAGCTTCTTAAAAATACGGTTGCCTCACTTTGCAAAGAGTCAACAGAAAAAAGATATATTGTGTCTGACCTCATTTCTGAGGGTGATGTGGTTGTGCTTGTAACGCCCATTGACGAAGCTGCACCCAAGGGCAGACTGATTCTGCCTCAGCAGCAGACTATCAGAGATATTCTTGACAAGGGTGCCATAGCTGTCACAACTCAGGTGTTTTCACTTTCAAAAACTCTTTCCTCCCTCAAAGAAAAGCCGAGAATGGTTATAACAGACTCACAGGCCTTCGGCAAGGTTTCAGCTCTTGTGCCTCTTGATATACCTCTCACTTCATTCTCAATTCTTTTTGCAAGATACAAGGGTGAGCTGCAAAGTCTTATTGAAGGCGCAGCAGCACTTGATAAGCTTTCAGACGGTGACAGGGTGCTGATTTCTGAAGGGTGCACACATCACCGTCAGTGCGGTGATATAGGTACGGTGAAAATGCCTGCCTGGATAAAAAAGCATACAGGCAAAAACATCACCTTTGACTTTACAAGCGGAGGTGAATTTCCCGAAGACCTTTCGTCTTATGCACTTGTGGTGCATTGCGGCGGCTGTATGCTGGGTGAAAGGGAAATGAAGAGCCGTCAGGAAAAAGCAATGAAAAAAGCCGTACCCATGGTAAATTACGGCATGGCTATTGCACATATGAACGGTATACTGAAGAGAAGTCTTCAGATATTTGAATAAAAGAAAAAGCTGTCAATCTGACAGCTTTTTTCTTTAATATGGTATAATTCTTTTATCTATTGACATAATAGGTATAAATGATATATAATACAACACAGTAACAGAAGGAGCTGATTTTATGGCAAAAATTTATAAATCAGTGGATGAAATTATCGGCTCAACACCTCTTCTTGAGCTGACTCATCTTGAAGAGATATATTCTCTTAAGGCAAAGATTTTTGCAAAGCTTGAGTTTCTGAATCCCGGTGGTTCAATCAAAGACAGAGCTGCAAAAAATATGCTTGACGATGCAGAGAAAAAAGGTATTCTCAAAAAAGGCTCGGTAATTATTGAGCCGACTTCGGGAAATACAGGCATAGGTCTTTCACTTGTTTCAGTGGCAAGAGGCTACAGATGTGTTATCGTAATGCCTGATAGTATGTCCGTTGAGAGAATTAAAATGATGGAAGCCCTCGGTGCTGAGGTTATTCTCACTGACGGTGCAAAGGGAATGAGCGGAGCTATTGAAAAAGCGAAAGAACTGGCAGAGTCAATTCCCGATTCATTTATTGCAGGTCAGTTTGAAAACTATGCAAATGCAGAAGCTCACATCAGAACAACAGGCCCTGAAATTTATGCTGATACCGACGGAGAAATTGACTTTTTCGTTTCTGCTGTGGGTACGGGCGGAACTATTACCGGTACAGGAAAATATCTTAAAGAAAAAATCCCCCACATAAAGGTGGTTGCCGTTGAGCCTGAAAGCTCTCCTGTTCTTTCCAAGGGAATTGCAGGAAAGCACGGCATTCAGGGAATAGGAGCAGGCTTTGTTCCTGACGTTCTCGACAGGGAAGTTTATGATGAGGTTATAACCGTAACCGATGATGAAGCCTTTGAAACGGGTAAGCTTATGGCTCAGAAGGAAGGCGTGCTTTGCGGAATTTCATCAGGCGCAGCAGTGAAAGCAGCAATGAAGCTTGCTTTGAAAGAAGAAAATGAGGGCAAAAAAATCGTTGTGATTCTGCCTGATACTGCAGACAGGTATATGTCAACAAAATTATTCTGAATTTAAAAAAGAAGGTATTTGCCTTGAAGGAGGAGAGAAAAATGATAGTTTCAACAAGAGGAAGATATGCACTGAGAGTTATGATTGATTTAGCTGAGCAGAACGCAGATGGTCTTGTACCTCTGAAGGACATTGTTGCCCGTCAGGGCTTATCTCTCAAATATCTTGAAACAATTATGACTACACTTTCAAAAGCAGGGCTTGTGGTGGCATCTCACGGCAAAGGCGGTGGCTACAGACTTTCCAGAAAGCCTGAGGAATATAAAATTACTGATATACTTGAGGTTACTGAAAAGTCAATTGTACCTGCTTCCTGTGCAGAGTGTGTCGGTGAAAACTGTGAGAGAAAAGAGAACTGCAGAACCCTTCCTCTCTGGGAAAAGGTAAATGCAGCGGTTAAGGAATGCTTTGACGGAACAACAATTGCAGATCTTATGAAAGAATAAAGAAAACCGGGATTCGTTTGAATCCCGGTTGAAGTTTTATTAAAAGAATTCTCTGTAGTCGGAAGACGGACCGTTTGTTGTAGCTACTTCTCCGTTTTCTCCTGAAATTTCTGCGGTTGTTTCTTCCTCTGAAATTTCTGCAGTTGTTTCTTCCTGAAGCTCTGCGGTTGTTTCTTCAGGAATCTGAGTTGTTGTTTCAGGTGCTGTTGTGGGAGGAAGAGTTGAGGGAGGAACTGTTGTGGTGATTACAGGCTTTGTTGTAAGCTCTTCTTCAGGAGTGCCGATAACCTTGAACACACCGAGGAAGCTCTTTATTGTAGCAATAAGTGTCTGGAATGAAGTTTTGATAACCCTGATAATTCTGGGATCGTTATCTTCTTTTTCCTTCCATACTGCATAAAGTGTAATCTTGCCTGTAACGAGAATGTCATTGCCTGCATAGTAAAGGTTGCCTGCTTCATCTCTCCATGCGTAGCATTCATAGTCTACTGAAAGAGGAACATCACTTGTTACCTTAACCTTTGAGGGTACCTGGAATTCGATGTCGGGGTTGGGCTTATACATTACCTGAATGCCTGAAAGTGAATCGATTTCATAGTGAACACCGTATGTGAGGAATTCATCTTCGTCAGGCTCCATTGTGAGGTCGTCACCTAAAATACCGCCGAGAATGTCACCTGCTGCATAAACTGCAGTTGAAATCATTCCGAAAATGCAAAGAATTGCAAGAAAAACTGAAAGAATTTTTTTGAAACTTTTCATTTTTATAACTCCTTTTTAATTAACAGTTACAGTAATTATATATTATCACACTGCAACTATATTTACAATAAAGAAATATAAATCAAAATCTCCTTGTTTGGTCGGATATTCCCAGTTTTTAGGGGATATGTTTAAAATGTATCATCCTGAGATTCCGTATTATGTTCATAAAATAAATAGAACAATTTTGTCCGAATCTGTATTCCAGAGGGTAAAAAAGTAT
>JAZRJR010000005.1:0-19401 GCA_045645885.1 Acutalibacteraceae bacterium
GCAGCGTCATCAAGAACGAGTGCGTGGTTTTTAGCTTCGCAAAGGCACTGAACTCTCTTGCCTGTTGATGAAGCTTCTTTATATACGTGAAGACCAACTGATGTTGAACCTACGAATGTGATACCCTTAACATCGGGGTGCTTGAGAAGAAGGTCAGCTTCAACTCTGCTGCAGGTTACAAGGTTTACTACACCCTTGGGAAGACCGGCTTCTACGAGAAGCTCGTTGATTCTCATAGCTGTCATCGGTGTCATTGAAGCGAGCTTAAGAACCATTGTGTTACCTGAAACGATACAGCAGGGAACCATCCAGCCCATGGGAATCATACCGGGGAAGTTGAAGGGTACGATACCGCCGAATACACCAACGGGTTCATAGTAGAGAGTTGTGTCATAGCCGCTTGAGGTGTCTCTCATAGCATCGCCCATAAGAAGTGAGGGAGCTGAAAGAGCATGTTCAACGGGTTCCTTAACCTTAAGAATGTCACCCTTAGCTTCTGAAAGAACCTTACCGTGTTCAAGAGCGCAGAGCTCTGCAAGCTCGTCCATATGTTCAATAAGAAGCTCACGGAATTTATAGAGAACCTGAGTTCTCTTCATAACGGGTGTGTTTGACCAAGCGGGGAAAGCAGCCTTTGCTGACTGGATTGCAGCTTCAACTTCATCTGCTGTACAGCAGGGGGCTTCAGCAATTACTTCACCTGTGCTGGGATTGTAAACAGGCATATACTTTTCTGTTTTTGAATCAAGCCACTGGCCGTCAACAAAATACTTAAGTCTTTTAATCTGTTCCATTTTATGTACTCCTTTTTTGAAAATCTGTTTTTAAAATTAACCACTATATATTAAGCCACAAAATGAAAAATAAATCAATACATAAAAGCAAAATTTTTTCTTTTTAAAAAACAATTTTATATGCGGTTTCTCTGAGCATTTCAACTGCCTTATCTTTTATTTCATTGAAAGGCAGATGAAGACTGTTGGTTTCATAAACCTCACTGATGCCGTTTTCCTTTATATCGTGAATATCCGCTTCATTTACGCCGACAACGGCAATAACCTTTGTGCCTCCGCTTTTCTTGGCTACGGCAAAGGGTACCTTACCCATAACGCTCTGGAAATCCATTTTTCCCTCACCTGTGATTACGAGGTCAGCGGATTTTGCTTTGTTTTCAAAGTCGGTCAGACTTAGAATACAATCACTTCCGCTCATAAGCTTTGCGTTGAAAAAGCTTATCATAGCAAAGCCCATACCTCCTGCAGCGCCTGCACCTTTTTCAGATGAAAAATCCCTGCCTGTAGCAAGCTTTGTTTTTTCTGCAAGGTTGCGAAGACCTTTATCAAGATATTCAACGTTTTTTTTATCGGCACCCTTCTGAGGTGAATAAACATAAGCTGCACCGTTTTTACCGAAAAGGGGATTGTCCACATCACAAAGCACGGTGATTTCTGCATTTTTCATAGCTTCATAAATTCCGCTGAGGTCGACCTTTTCAACCATTGAAAGTCCTTTTCCCGAAAGCGGAACAGGAGTGCCGTTTTTGTCGAAAAATTTTGCTCCGAGAGCCGCCGCACATCCCATACCGCCGTCAGTTGTGGCACTTCCGCCAATACCTAAAATCACCTTTTTTGCTCCGTTTTCAATGACGTGGAGAATAAGCTGACCTGTACCGAAGGTGGATGAATTAACTGCGTCAGGCTCTTTTTCAATGGTGATACCGCTTGCTGCTGCGAGCTCAATTACTGCAGTACCGTCAGGCAGCAGACCGTAAAAGCTTTCAATGTCACGCATAAGCGGACTTTTTACTGTGGTATAAACCTTCTCACCACCCGAAGCACAGAGGAAGGCATCAACAGTGCCTTCTCCTCCGTCGGCAATGGGTATGCCCATAACTTCAATGTCGTCATATCTTTCCGTCAGGACCTCTTTTATAATTTCATAAACTCTGACAGAAGAAAGAGTACCCTTGAATGAATCTGAGGCAACAATTACCTTTTTCATTCAGTTTTCCTCCAGAAAGCTTATTACATCAGAAATGCTTTCAAAAACATCACAGCCTGTAAAGAGCAGTCTGTCCTTTGAGTTGTGCCCCGAAGAAATAAGAATACACCTACAGCCTATACTGTCAGCAACCTCTTTGTCGTGGGTTGTGTCACCGATGAAAAGCACCTCAGATGGGTTGACACCCTTTTTATTTATCCATCTTTCAGCAAGCTCAACTTTGCTTCTTGCATAGATGTCACTCATGCCGAGAATTTCGGTGAAAAGGTGGTCAATACCGAATTCCTCAACCTGCTTTAAAAGTGATTCCTGCTCTGTTGCTGAAACAATAAGCTGCTCTCTTTCTGTTGAAAGAACATATCTCAGCACTTTTTCTGCTTCGGGGAAAATATCACATTCAAAAAATCTGCTGTAATATTCACGGACATAATCTCTGGCAATATCCTGAAATTTTTCGTTTTCAAGGTCAAAGCCGGTTTTTTCATAAAAGCCGATTACAGGAAAATCAAAAAGATCTCTGTATTGCTCTATTGATGTCATAGGCGGCAGATTTCTGTCAGAAAGCAGCTTGTTGATTGTTTCAAAATTGGCGTTCAGATCGTCAAGAATGGTACCGTTCCAGTCCCACATTATATATTTAAACTTACTCATATTTTCAACATCCTTTTGTGTTTAATGCTTCACTCAGCTCTCAAGAAAATTGCATACATCAGAAAGCGAACGGAATTTTTCCATTTCCTCGTCGCTTATTTCAACTCCGAAGGTCTCTTCAATTCTCATAACTGCATCCACAATCTGAAGACTGTCAAGACCAAGCTCTGAAAAGGTTATTTCCGGAGTGATGTTATCTTTGCCAAGGTCAAATTCCTTTGAGAGAATATCGCAAAGCTTCTGAAAAGTTGTCATAGTTCACGCTCCTTTGTATCTATCTTATATTGTAAACGGTGAGTTTGTCAAGGCGGGGCGAAAAATATTAATAATCCAAATACTGTATAAAATCAGAGTGTTCTGCCAAAAATGCAGAATGAGGTGAATACATAATGAAACTGAAACTTATTGAAATTGCACTTTTCCTTTCACTTTTTATCTCTGTAATCAGCTGTATTTCCTTTGAAAAGGATTGCGGCAGTATAAGAGAAAAGGTGCTGAGGCTTCACGTTATTGCAAACTCTGACAGAGAGGAAGACCAGAGTCTGAAGTTGAAGGTCCGTGACAGAATTCTTCTGGAAAGTGAAAATATTTTTTCACCTGCAGATAATCTGACGGATGCAGAAACAGGCGTAGAAGAGGGTCTTGAGGCTCTGAAAGAATGTGCAGAAAAAGCGGTTAAGGATGAGGGGTATTCATATAATGTCACAGTCAGCTTTGAGCCGTCATATTTTCCTACAAGAACCTATGAAACTGTAACACTTCCTGCAGGGAATTACAAAAGTCTTAAGGTGATAATAGGTGAGGGGAAGGGCAGAAACTGGTGGTGTGTGCTTTTTCCGCCGATGTGCCTTTCCGCTGCAACGAAAGAGGAAGAGGTGCTGTCAACGGTGCTTTCAGAGGATGAGCTCTCCCTTGTGTCTGCAAAACCTCAATTTGAGGTCAGATTCTGGATAGTGGAAAAAATTCAGGAATTTAAAAATAGTCACAAAAGCAAGAGCTGAGTTTTATAGAAATCGTACATTGAAAGACCGGAAAAATAGTGGTATTATTATATTATAAAAATATCACGAAGGAGAGAAAAATATGAAGACAGAAACTTATGACATTCTCGTTGCCGGTGCTTCCACAACAGGTGCATGGTTTGCAAGAGAAATGGCTAAAAGAGGCCACAAGGTGCTTGTGATTGAGAAGCAGAAGGAAAAAGATGTTTCAAGAGAATATGACATCTTCCATATGGAAAAATATGAAATGCAGAAATTCGGCATCACTCTTCCGAATAAAGACGATGTTGAATACGGCTTTGAATTCGGTTCAACCGGTGGCAAATCACCCTATGGCAATTATGAAAAGGTGGGTGCAGGCAATCCTATTATCGGTATGCACAAGCACGATATGATTATGCGCCTTAATAAGGAAGCTGAAGCTGCAGGAGCAAAAATTCTTTACGGTGCTGCCTTCAGCGATTTTATCCGTGACGAAAAGGGAAAGATTATCGGTGCAAAATATAAGACTGCAAGAACTGAAAAAGAGGTTTACTGTAAGATAGTTGCTGACTGTACAGGAATTCCTTCGGCTGCCAGAAGAATGCTTCCCGATACCTCTGTTGTTGAAAACAAGGTTCTTGATCCCAAGAATATTTTCTATGTAGTGCTTTATTATGTAAAATATAAGGATCCTTCAGTTGATCCGATGAAGCTTCACACCTTCTTCCTTAACTACAAGGCGTGGTCAGCACCTTCAGGTGACCCTAACGGTGCAATTCTCGGTATAGGCGGCAGCTACTGTTATGAATATGCCGAAGAAATTTTCAAAGACTTCAGAAAGAATGTGCCCTGGCCTGAATACACAGTTGAAAAGGTTGAAAAGGGTATGACACCTTATTACAGAAGCCTTTACTCCTTTGTTGACGATAACTTTATTGCAATGGGTGACACCGCTCAGCTTACAAAGCCCAACTGCGGGGAAGGCTGCAGCTCATCACTTTATCAGGCAAGAATTGCAGTTGATGTGATTTCACGTCTTCTCAATCAGAACAAGGAGCTTACAAAAGAGAATATGTGGCCTATCAATAAAAAATACATGCAGGTACAAGGCAAGGATTTCGACGCTCTCAGACCTATTCTTATGGGAATTGTTGGCTGTACATATGACGAAGCTGAATATATGTTCAGGACAGATACTCTCTTCTCACAGAAGATTCTCGGTGGCGGCGGAAACGATCTGGATATCACAGCAGGGGATGTCGCAAACATTCTGAAGAATCTTACCTGGGGTGTTGCTACAGGCAAGCTGAGAGGTGCTTACATCAAGGATATTATAAAGAGTCTTACACAGTTCCTTAAGGTTGCGGCTCTTTACGATAAGTATCCTGAAACTCCTGCAGGCTTCGATGAATGGAAAAAGAAGGCAGACGCTCTCTGGAATGAAATCGGCTCAATGGGTGACACCTGCGACAAGAATCTTCTCAGTAAGGTTTACAAGTAAAAACACAAAGCCTCATACGGAAAACACACCGTATGAGGCTGATTTTATGTCGGAATATATTTATTTTACGAAAATCAGCCCGAATTCACCTTTTAAAGACGTTTCTTGAAAAATAAATGAAACTACACTTTAAAAAAGCAAAACCGCCTTTAAGGCGGTTTTTAAGCGTTATTTTTACCAACAAGGTTTTCGTAAAGGTCAAGCAGATGATTTACGGCCTCATTTCCGTTGTTCTCCGGAACGGGCGCTGCTGCTGTTGTTACGGCAAGAGTTTTTGAAACCTTTGTATAAAGGGTGTCGTCCTTGTCGTTTCTGAAAGCCTTTACTCTGAATTCATAGGTTTTCTCACTGTCGAGATTCTTGACAGAAACCTCTGTCTTACCTGAGTTTATTGTAGCAATTTTCTGCCATTTGTCGCAGATTTTTGCATATACAATATAACCGTCAGCATATTTGACCTTATCCCAGGTTACTCTGAGTGTTGAATGAGTTACATCAACTGCTGCTACATTTTCAACTCTTAAGGTTTTGAGATAATCCTTAAGAAGATAAGCCTCTTTCTTTACATCCTTGCAGACCTTACATGTGAGGGTTTTTACACCGTTTTTCTTGTCTGTGGGAAGTGAGGTTACCTTTGTTGTGTAATCGTGTTCAGGACACTTGATTGTGAAGGAGAGCACATTGCTCTTTTCTTCAGCACCTGTGATGTCGTTGTGAGCAGTTACATAAGCCTTGTATGAACCTTTTTTGAGGTTCTTAGCTCTGAGTGAATAGCTGAGCTGCTTGGGATCAAGCTTTGCAACCTTTTCGTTCGCATAATCGAATTTACCTGTTTTGGTATCCTTCTTTACAAGGTGGATTCTGTAGCTGTCTGTGTCATCACCGGCAGTTGTCCAGCTTACCTTGATATCCTTTTCAGGCTCATAGGTTGTACCCTTTGCTACGGTGAGCTTTGGAGTCTTAAGCTCTACAACGCCGTAAACAGGCCAGTAGTTTTTTGTTGCAGTGTTACCTCTCTGAACTGACTTTGAGCTTCTGTTTGCAGGAACTTCAAAGTAATAGCACCAATAGTGAGCTGCATTGTATGCACCCTTTGATGAGTTAGCTACATTCTTGAGGTATTTGTAGATGTGCTTGTAGGGCTCCTTCTGAAGCTCATATTCAAGATAAGCGAGCTGACCTTCGATTGAAAGGTAGTTAAGACCCTTGTTAGCACAGAACTTTTTAAGGTTGTTGAGTCTGCCTCCGTTCCACATGCAAAGACCGCCGCTGGGAAGTCCGTTGCTGTCACGGATAATAATGTTTGATCTGAAGCTGGATTCTTTTTCAATGTTTGCCATGATACCGCATGCTGCTGCCGAATTGAATCCTAATTCTTCTGTGAGATATTTAAAAATTGTTGTTTTATTGCTGCTGGTGTTGGAAGCTGCGTTTGCTGAGAGTGGTATGACACCGGCGAGTAAGATTACGCTGAACACAAGGAGCACTAATCTTGCTAAAGCCTTTTTCATTTTATCACCTCTTGGTTTGTCTTGCCATAGGGTTCAGCTTAGCTTGACTTAAAGTTTTTTGCTGAAGCCTGAGGCAGAGCGGTTTATATATAAATGTAAGCCTTATACCTTCACATTTTAAATTTGCATAGACCTTGAAAATCAGAACACAAAAAATCCTTTTCTAAAATATCGTTCGTTTCTGTATGTCGTAAGCTAAGGTGTTCCGTCAGGTCTCTGACCTTGCAGATGTGATAGTCAGCCTGTCATTTACCGCTTGGAAGGGAGGCGTCCCTTCAGTTTTATTACTTTTTCCATATCGGCAACGAGTGGTATTATATCTATTTATGACAAAAATGTCAAGTTTTATACACCTGAGAGGGCGGTTTAATTGCAATATAGAATTAAAACAAAGAGTAAAACAGGTCGAAAATCTGCAGTATTTTGTGAAAGATTTATAAAATCAAAGGAGGCTTTCTGAGAGCTTTGTGAAAAGGTGACGAAAATGACTTTTTTGGGCGTTTTTTGAAAATTCGTGAAAAATAATCAATAATATTTCTTAATAAAAATCTTAAAAAACCTTTTAAAATAAAGGAAAAAGTAAAAAATAATGATAATAAGTTTCACAAAACTTTTTAAGGAAAAAACTGGATTAAAGGGCTAAAAACGGGTTTTAATTCCTTTTTAGAAAGCAAATATTCTGAAAAAGAATAATAATAAGCAAAAAATAACCGAAGTGTCGTGATTCTGACAACACTCCGGTCTTATTTTGTAAGCAAAAATTAATAAGCTTTGCCCCAATATACCATATACTGTGCTTTCTTGCCGCAGCATACACAAGTTTCTGAAAGGTTTTCCTGCTGGAGAGGAATACATCTTGAGCCGACACCGGTTTCTTCCTTAACCTTGTCTTCACATGCCTCATCACCGCACCACATAGCCTTGATGAAGCCGTCGCCGTTTTCATTGAGCGCCTTTGTGATTTCATCCATTGTTGTGCATGCATAGGTTCTCTTTTCTCTGTTTTCAAGAGCCTTATTGTAGATGCCCTCACGAACCTCTGTAAGCTTTGCTGCAACTGTTTCTGCAAGATTATCAAGTGAAACGAAGCTCTTTTCTCTGTTGTGACGTGTAACGATTACGCACTGATTGTTTTCGATGTCACGGGGACCAACTTCAATACGAACGGGAACACCCTTCATTTCATATTCTGAATACTTCCAGCCTGCGCTGTTGCTGCTGTCGTCAAGCTTAACTCTGATTCCTGCAGCTTCAAGACCTGCCTTAAGCTCTGCAGCCTTTTCGAGAACGCCTTCCTTGTGCTGAGCAACGGGAATGATTACTGCCTGAATGGGAGCTACATCGGGAGGAAGAACAAGACCGTTGTCATCACCGTGAGTCATAATGATTGCACCGATGAGTCTTGTTGTCATACCCCATGAAGTCTGGTGGGGATATTGGGGCTTGTTTTCCTTGCTCTGATACTGAATTCCGAAAGCCTTTGCAAAGCCGTCACCGAAATAGTGTGAGGTACCTGCCTGAAGAGCCTTACCGTCGTGCATAAGAGCTTCAATTGCATAGGTTGAAACTGCACCTGCGAATTTATCGCTTTCTGTCTTCTTACCCTTTACAACGGGGATTGCAAGGTATCTTTCACAGAAGTCAGCGTATACGTTGAGCATCTTTTCTGTTTCAACGATAGCTTCGTCAGCTGTTGCATGAATTGTATGACCTTCCTGCCAGAGGAATTCTCTTGAACGGAGGAAGGGACGTGTTGTCTTTTCCCATCTTACAACGCTGACCCACTGATTATAGAGCTTGGGAAGGTCTCTGTGTGAGTGAATGATGTTTGCATAATGCTCACAGAAAAGTGTTTCTGATGTGGGGCGAACGCAAAGTCTTTCTTCAAGTCTTTCGCTGCCGCCGTGAGTTACCCATGCAACCTCAGGAGCAAAGCCTTCAACGTGGTCCTTTTCCTTCTGAAGAAGACTTTCAGGGATGAACATAGGCATACATACGTTTTCGTGACCTGTGTCCTTGAACATCTTGTCAAGAATTCTCTGAATATTTTCCCAGATTGCATAGCCGTAAGGTCTTATAACCATACAGCCCTTTACGCTTGTATATTCAACAAGCTCAGCCTTTTTGCATATGTCAGTATACCACTTCGCAAAATCTTCTTCCATAGAAGTGATATCTTCAACCATTTTCTTGTCGTTTGCCATGGATTTTCTGTCCTTTCTTTAAGGCTCAAAAAACATATATATAATAGTATACAGATTTGTCGCTTTCTGTCGGATTTTGCCGAACAAAAAAGCATATATATAATAGTATACGAAAAAATGCTTTTTACCTTTATTTAATCTCACCCTACAGCACTTGACTGCAGGGTGATTAATCTTTAAATGTTACGCTTTCTTAACTGAAAGAGTGATTTCGTCATCACCGATTGAAACAGTCTTTGTAAGGTCTGCTTCAATTTCACCGCCGAGGATAATATCATCAGCAAGAAGCTCTGAAGCCATATGGTCCTTAGCTTCGCCGAGAGCAGCCATAACGCTTTCTGAAGCGCTTGTGATTGCCATTACAACTCTCTGCTCAACTTCATAGCCTGCTTCCTTACGGATAAGCTGACACTGACGGACAACGTCACGGACAGTACCTTCCTTGATAAGCTCATCTGTAAGAACAACATCAAGAGCAATTGTATCTTCACCGAATTCAGCTGAAACAATACCTGCCTTTGTCTTCTGCATAATTGTGAAGATTGCGGGATCATAAGCAGTTTCAAAGCCGTTTACGAGAACCTCTTCACCTGCGAGAGCCTTGGCTGTATAAGCAGCCATTTCGTCAGCAGTTGCAGCTTCAAGAGCCTGCTTCATCTTGTTTACGTCACCCTTAAGAACTGCACCTGCAACCTTGAAGTTAACGGTGAGGTAGCTGTCCTTAAGAACTGATGAATCTGTGATGTATTCGAGATTCTTGATGTTAAGCTCGTCAAGAATGTTCTTTTCATAAACCTTTACATTTTCAGCCTTTGCAGCATCGCAGCATACAAAGAGAGTTGAAAGAGGCTGACGAACCTTCATCTGATGCTCGTTACGAAGCTTAAGAGCTGTTGCAATGATTTCTCTTGCATAAGCTGTGCCTTCGATGATGCCGTCATCTTCAAAGCCTTCAAGAACTGTGGGCCAGTCTGAAAGGTGAACTGAAAGCTCTGATGAGGGAAGAACTCTTCTTGTAAGGTTCTGCCAGATGCTTTCTGTCATGAAGGGGATGATGGGAGCCATAACCTTAACGCAGGTGTTAAGTGCGTTGAAGAGTGTCCAGTAAGCAATCATCTTGTCGCTTTCGTCGCCTGTCTTCCAAAAACGGCGGCGGTTGGTTCTGATATACCAGTTGGAAATGTCATCAACGAAGATTTCAAATTCCTTAACGAGGTTATATGCCTTGTAGTCGTCCATCTGAGCAGTTGCCTTCTTGATGAAGTCGTTTGTTCTGATAACGAGCCACTTGTCTGTAATTGTCATAGCGCTCTTGTCAGGTGTGTAGCCTTCGAAGTTGGGCTTGTCAATTCTTGCGTATGTTTCAAAGAATGTGTAGATATTCCAGAATGAAAGGAGCTTTCTTCTTGCTTCGTCACCGAGGTTGAAGCCGAAACGAACGTCGTTTGCAACGGGACCGCCTGCATAGAGGTAACGTACTGTGTCAGCACCGATCTTTTCAGCAGCCTCGTCAAAACGGATCATAAAGCCTGTCTTTGAGAACTTTTCACCGCTTTCCTGAACAACGCTTGAGTGGCAGAGAACTCGCTGGTAGGGAGCCTTGTCTTCAAGAACAGTACTCATAAAGAGAAGTGAATAGAACCAGAGACGAACCTGCTCACGCATTTCAACAACCCATTCTGCAGGGAAGTTCTTCTTCCATTCTTCTTTATCTGTGAAGTAGCCTGTTGTTGAGAAGGGAACGATACCTGCGTCAAGCCATACGTCACCAACGTCAGTGATTCTCTTTACGTTTTTGCCGCACTTGGGACACTTGATTTCAACTTCGTCAATCCAGGGTCTGTGAAGCTCAGGAAGAGCGTCAACCTTAGCGGGATCAACTGCAAGGCTCTTGAGTTCGTCAATTGAGCCTACAACGTGAACATTGCCGCAATCCTCACATACATAGAAGGGGAGAGGCATACCGTAGTAGCGCTTACGTGAAATGTTCCAGTTGCCCATATTGTTGAGCCAGTCAAGCATTCTCTTGCCGTTTGATTCGGGTTCCCACTTAACGCTCTGAGCATTTCTGATAAGTCTTGGCTTAAGCTCTTCTGTTGCAATAAACCATGAGGGAACAAGTCTGTAGATAAGTTCTTCCTTACATCTCCAGCATACAGGGTAGCTGTGTTCGTGAGGCTTAACAAGATAGAGCTTGTCTCTCTGCTTGAGCTCTTCAAATACTTCGTCAGCGATTGTCTTTGAGTTCTTGCCTGTGAAGAAGCCGAAGCCCTTGAGGAAGATACCCATATCGTCAACGGGCATAATTTCAGGAAGGCCGAGTCTCTTGCCGAGCTCGTTATCTTCTGCACCGCAGCCGGGAGCAATGTGAACCACGCCTGTACCTTCTTCAGCGTCAACATCTTCCCATGCTACAATCTTATGTTCAAAGTCCTGCTGAGCTTCAAGCTCAGGGAAGCAGGTGTCGTAATTCTTGCCTACAAGCTCTTCACCCTTGAACATACGGATAACCTCAAGCTTGTCGTCACCGAGATATTTGATTGCGTTCTTAGCAAGAATGAGAGTCTTTTCGTCACTCTTAACCTTAACTTCAACATAGTCAATTTCGGGGTTAACTGCAAGAGCTACGTTTGATGAAAGTGTCCAGGGAGTGGTTGTCCATACAATGATTTTGCTGTTTGTGCCTTCAATCGGAAGCTTGAAGAAAACAGAGTTGTGAGTAACAGTCTTGTATGAACCTGTCATTTCGTGCTCTGAAAGTGATGTACCGCAACGGGGACACCAGGGCATTGGCTTATATTCTCTCTTGATCCAGCCGTTGTTATCGCAGGTCTTGAGGAAGTGCCAGATGCTTGTGATATTGAGGTCTGTGTTGGTGTAGTATGAGTTATCCCACTGCATCCACTGACCAAGTCTCTTTGACTGCTCAGTGATAACGCCTGAATACTGCTTTACACGTTCAACACACTTTGTTGTGAACTTATCAATACCGTAATCCTCGATATCCTTCTTTGATTCGAAGCCAAGCTCCTTTTCAACGCCTACTTCTACCCAGAGACCCTGGCTGTCGAAACCGTTCTGGCAACGGCAGTCATAACCCTGCATGTATTTGTATCTGATGAAGGTATCCTTGAGAGTACGTCCCCATGCATGGTGAATACCCATGGGATTGTTAGCTGTAATAGGTCCGTCAATAAAACGGAAACGTTCTTTACCCTGATTTTTTTCTTTTCTTTTCTGGTAGCAGTCGTTTTCTTCCCAGAACTTGAGCACGTCATGTTCCATGGAGATAAAACTGTTGCTTTTTTCCATTTCTGCCATTGGTTTATTCCTCCGTAAAAAGAATTGTGATGAAAACATAATTCACCATTATATATACCGTAACAGTATACTATATTATGTCAGAATTTTCAAGGGTTTCACCGCATAAAATATGAGATATAATAATAAATAAACGGTGAACATTGTGTGATAAGTCTTGACCTTAAGGCATAAAGTGTGTATTATAGCCTACGGTAAAAAAAGAGGAAGGAGTGAACGAGAGAAAAATGAGAAGATTTTCAAGATTTGCAGCGATTGTTATTTCACTTGCAATGCTTATGAGTCTTTCAGGTGCAGCGGCTTTTTCAGCTGAAGATGTGAGCGTGGAAAAAACCATCACCCAGCTTACAGAATATTTCAAATAAAATATAAAAAACTTAAAATAAATGCAACACTTCTGCCTTAGAAATTGTCTTATAGGGCAGAGGTGATTTTTTATGAAAAAAACATTGGCATTGTTTTTGGCGCTCTTTTTGGCGATGGTTTTTGTCGGCTGTGCAAAAAACGGAGGGAAGGCAGATACTTCACTGAAGGACGGTGAAATTATGCTTTCGGGCTATGTTTCGGAAACCTACGGCTCCTCGCTTCTTCTTCAGCAGACTGACGGATATGATTGGCAGGACTATGCAGGTGACAGAGTTTTTGTTAATATCGGTGAAAAAACTGACTTTGTTGTTGACGGCAGATATGTCACAGCTATGACAGCGGACAGCCTTGAGGGCAAATACATAAGCGTAATCTGCAGTGAGTATATTCTTTCAACCTATCCCGCTCAGCTTCAGAGTGAAAGAATGATAATTCTGCTTTCCTGATTTGTTTAACATTTTTTTAAAATTAAATGACTGACAAATCTTTCCAAACTTAAAAATATGTGGTATACTCTCCTTGTAAATAAAACACAAGGGGAGTTTTTTATGAAGAAAAAAATTACAGCGCTTATCCTTTCGGTTATTATGATTTTTTCCTGTGGTATGGTTCCTGCTTATGCTGCTGATGATGCAGGTGGCGTGAAGAAAGACAATCTGCTCACAATAGCCCTTGGCTATATTGTGGAAACACTTATCGGCGCAGTTGATTTCTGTCTCGGTGAAAACGAATCATTCGTAAAAGAAAAAGATTTTGTTTATGACAATTTCTTTGAGGGTACAGAAGAATTTATCACAGAAGCAAAAGAGGGTGCAAAGTGGTCTCTCGGTCACAGCTCCGTAAGTCTTGTGCCCGAAAACTTCCTTGATTATGACCTTTATCTCGGCGGATTTATGTGTGAAAAGAATTTGTTCACCAATGATGTAAGAGAAATTCTTGACGATATGAAGGTACGTGTAATTGCTCTCAATGACGGTTCGGGCAGAGGTACTGCTGTGTTTGCAACAGTTGACTCAATCGGTGTTTCAAACGGTGACATCAGACACATCAGAGGTCTTCTCAATAACTACGCAAAAGAAAACGACCTTAACTCAATCAACATTTTTGCAACCCATGTGCATTCAGGTATTGATACCCAGGGTATGTGGACAGAGATAATCAAAAAATGGCCGAGAAACATTCTCTCTTCAGCAATGAGACTTTCAAAGCTTCAGCTTCAGGGTACAGACCCCGAATATATGGAATTTTTCTACGGCAGAATCAAGGGCGCAATTGAAGATGCCGTTGCTTCAATGGAAGAGGGCAAAATGACCTTTGCAAGAAAGGATATCGGTGAAAGATATTTCTATAACAAAAACCGTCCTTCAGCAACTGCTCTTGATACAGAGCTCAAGCGTTTTACTTTCACACCTGACAATAAAGATGTAACCCCCACAATTATTCTCAATATGGCGGCTCATCCTGATGTTGCAGGTCTTGCAGTAGGTGACGAAGTAAACGGCCACGGTGTTTCAGGCGACTATGTTTACTATATCGGTGAAACACTGGGTAAAGCAGGCTATAACTTTATGTTCTTCAACGGTGCAATCTGCGGTATTTACATAGGCGGAGTCAAGGGTGAAGAAGAGCGCAGAGTAGACGGCCCTGCAAATTACGGCAGAGAAATCGGAAAGATGGTGCTTTCTCTCACAAAAACTGAAGAAGAAATCAAAGCTGATTCCTTCCTTTCAACTCCTGATTTTGTGCCCACAGAAGAATATATCACTTGGTATGAGGGCTGGACTCCTGTAACCGAAACAGAGGTTGAACCTATCCTCAACATAAGACTTCAGAAGGTTGATTTCAAGGTCACCAATCCTCTCATCAGAGCAGCGTCAAAAATCAAGCTTGTGAACTATCTCGTTAAGGTTAAAGGCTTCAGAGATTACTATCTCACAACTGAAATCGGATATATCGAAATGGGCAAATACATTAAGATTGCAATGGTGCCCGGTGAATTCTGCACAGACCTTGCTTACGGCGGTGCATCACTTACTGCAGAGGGCAGTATTCTCGGAAAAGACTTTGAAGGCAAAACACTTGTTGATATTTTCGGCGAGGACGTAATTGTGTTCGGTCTTGCTAATGATGCAATCGGCTACATTGTTCCCGACAATGACTATGTAATGGCTCTTAACCACGACCATTATGCAGAAACTCTTTCTCTCGGAAAGAATACAGCTTCAACTCTTTCAAAGGCTTTTGAAGAAATAGTGAAGTAAACTTAACTTAATATAAAACAACCTGTAACAAGTTCTTCAAGTTACAGGTTGATTTTTTGTTTTTTGATGGTATAATATAGAGAAAGGAACTTAAATTAAAGGGGTAAAGTATGAATTACAATTTTGATTTTAAAGGTAAATCAGTTCTTATTACGGGTGCAGCCAGCGGTATCGGTCTTGAAACAGCAAAGGCTTTTCTTTCCTGTGGTGCTGATGTATATATGAGTGATTTCAATGAAGAAGTTCTCAGCGAAAAAGCGAGAGAGCTTTTTATGGAATATCCCGACAGTGTTGTTGTGGCAATTTCTGCAGATAACACGAAGGAAGAGGATATCCAAAAAATTGTTGCTGCCGTAAAAGAAAACACAGGCAAGGTGGATATCCTCGTCAACAATGCAGGTATGTCTCACTCTGCCTACAGCATAAAGGAATCACGTGAGGATTGGGGAAAGGTTATTGATCTCAACCTTACAAGCCAGTTCTTTATTGCTCAGAGAATTGCCAATGAATTTATGATTCCGCAAAAATCAGGCAGAATCGTGAACACCTGTTCACTGGGAGGAATATTGGGTATTCCCTCAGCTGCCGCTTACAGTGCAAGTAAGGGCGGTGTTATGCAGATTACAAAATCGCTTTCCTGCGAATGGGCGAGATTTGGCATTACTGTCAATGCGGTGTGTCCCGGCTTTGTTGAAACACCGCTTATCAAGGATGAAATGGCAAATGAAAAATGGATGGCATATATGAATATGCGCACTCCTATGAGAAGACTTGCAAAGCCTGAGGATGTTTCAGGAGCAATTCTCTTCTTCGGTTCAAATATGGCATCATATATTACAGGTACATCACTTGTAATTGACGGTGGATTTTCAGCGGGGTCATAAGCTATGAAAAGAAAAAACATTTTATTTTACTTCACTGATCAGCAAAGGTACGACACCTTCAATGCAGAGTTAATGCCCGAGCTTACTTCTCTTTCTGAAGAAGGTGTAAGCTTTGATAATACTTTTACATGTCAGCCTGTCTGCGGCCCTGCAAGAGCTTGTCTGCAGTCAGGACAGTATGCAAGTGAAATCGGGTGCTACAAAAACGGCATTTCGCTTCCTCTTGATATAAAGCCTCTTGCTGAATATCTGAATGAGTCGGGCTATGATACGGCATATATCGGAAAGTGGCATCTTGCATCTGATTTTAAATTCAACTGCGAGAAAACTGCAATTCCGAAGGAGCGCCTTGGGGGTTACAGATATTTCCGAGGTGCTGATGTGCTTGAGTTCACCTCTCACGGCTATGACGGTTACATTTTTGATGAAGAGGGTAAAAAAATTGACTTTGAGGGCTACCGTGCCGACTGCATAACAGATTTTGCTCTGGAATATATTGACAAGCACGAGGGTGACAAGCCGTTCTTTATGTTCCTTTCACACATTGAGCCTCACCATCAGAATGACAGACATTGTTATGAGGGTTATAAGGAAACGATAGATAATTACAAAGGTTATCCTATCCCCGAAGATTTGAAATTCCTTAAAGGTGACTATGAAAAATCCTACCCCGATTATCTTTCGGCTATTAACAGACTTGACTATAACTTAGGCAGACTTGTAAAAAGGCTTAAAGAGAAAAATCTTTATGAAGATACGATAATAATTTTCACAAGTGACCACGGTTGTCACTTCAGAACACGAAACCTTGAATATAAGCGCTCATGTCATGATTCAGCAATACATATACCTCTTGTGATTTCAGGAGGAAACTTCAAAGGCGGAAAACACGACAGCCGACTTGTAAGCCTTCTTGACCTTCCTGCAACAATTCTTGATGCTGCAGATGTGGCGATTCCTCAGAGCTTCAGAGGGTTCAGCCTTGCAGAAGATAACAAGAGAGATAATGTATATATTGAAATCAGTGAAAGTCAGTGCGGCAGAGCAATAAGAACAGACAGATATACATATTCGGTTTCTGCTCTCACACCTGTTTCAGGAATGACAAGAAAAAGCGTGAAATATTACTTTGAAGATTATCTTTACGACAACGAAAAAGACCCGTATCAGAAGAAAAATCTTGTGAAAAATATTCAATATAAGGGCGTGCGAGAAGAGCTTAAAAAAATGCTTATAAAAGAAATGGAAAAAGCAGGGGAAAAGGATTTCAGAATCCTTCCCGCTATCAAAGCCAAGAGGGTCTGATATGAAAAGAAAGAAAAAAATCATACTTATAGTGCTTATTACAATGCTCATAATTGCGCTTTTAATCGGACTCGGATTTATAGCTCTGATTTTCGGTTTGCAGAACTCATTTGAGGGCGTTGAGTTCCAGATGAGTATAGACCCGGAGCCTGTCAGGGATTTTATAGTGGACTCCTTTGAATCTCTTTTACCCACAAATTAAAAAAGTAAAGGCTATCGGATTTCCGATAGCCTTTTAAATTTGCCTTAGAGCTTATTTAAAATACTTCACAGCTGACTTGAACATCTTGATTTCGTAGTCACCGGGAACGTTCTTGTAAAGACCGTAGCCGATTCTTTCGCTGTGACCCATCTTACCGAATACACGGCCGTCGGGTGATGTGATACCTTCAATAGCGTACATTGAATCGTTGGGATTGAAGTGAATGTCGTTTGTAGCTTCACCGCTGAAATCAACATACTGAGTAGCGATCTGACCATTCTTTGCGAGTTCAAGAATTGTCTTTTCATCTGCAAGGAAACGACCTTCACCGTGTGAAATGGGCACATTGTAGATGTCGCCAACATTTGTGTCAGCAAGCCAGGGGCTCTTGTTTGAAGCAATTCTTGTTCTTACAATGCGTGACTGGTGACGTGCAATTGTGTTGAATGTAAGGGTGGGCATGCTTTCGTCAGCATCCATAATCTTGCCGTAGGGAACAAGACCGAGCTTGATAAGTGCCTGGAAGCCGTTACAGATACCGCACATAAGACCGTCTCTGTTTTCAAGAAGCTCTGTAACCTGTTCTTTAACAGCTGCATTTCTGAAGAATGCTGTGATGAACTTGCCGCTGCCGTCAGGCTCGTCACCGCCTGAGAAGCCACCGGGGATGAATACCATCTGAGCAGATTTCAGTTCCTTAGCAAACTCTTCAACGCTTCTTGCAATACCGTCAGCTGAAAGGTTGTTGATAACCATAATCTTGCTTTCTGCGCCTGCATCTTCCATAGCCTTAGCTGAGTCAAATTCGCAGTTTGTGCCGGGGAATACAGGGATAAGCACCTTAGGTCTTGCTACCTTGATAGCGGGAGCCTTGCGTTCTGCAGCTTCATATGAGAAGGTTTCAACCTTTGATGAAGACTGGTCAATGTTGCATGAGAATACGCTTTCAAGCTTGTCTTCATAAATCTTGAGAAGACCTTCGAGGCAAACCTTTTCACCACCGAGAGTGATAACAGCTTCCTCTGTGATATAACCGAGAGTTTCGCCTTCTTCTACGTCGGGAGTAACTTCAAGAACGAAGCTGCCGTAGCTGTAGTTGAAGATGTCTTCTACCTTGATGCCGTCTTCATACTTGAAGCCGAGGCCGTTACCGAGACACATCTTCATAACTGCTTCTGCAACACCGCCGAAGCCGGGTGTGTAGGAAGCAACTGCCTTGCCGCTTCTCTGAAGTGATGTAACCTTGTCGAAAATCTTGAGAAGACTTTCTGTTACGGGAAGGTGGTCAGCGTCAAATTCGGGAGTGAGCTTGATAACCTTGTTGCCTGCCTTCTTAAATTCAGGTGAAACGATGTTGTCAACCTTGTCAGTTGTAACAGCGAATGAAACAAGGGTGGGAGGTACGTCGAGGTTTTCGAATGTACCGCTCATTGACTCCTTACCGCCGATTGCAGCAACCTTAAGATCCTTCTGAGCCTTGAATGCACCGAGAAGAGCTGCGAGAGGCTTGCCCCAACGCTTGCCGTCCTTACCGGGTCTTTCAAAGTATTCCTGGAAGGTGAGATAAACATCTTCAAATGAAGCACCTGTTGCAATGAGCTTACATACTGATTCGATAACAGCCATGTAAGAACCGTGGAAAGGAGTCTTTTCTGTATAGAAGGGGTTGTAGCCCCATGACATTACTGAGCAGTCCTTGGTGTGGCCCTTTTCAACTGAAACGAGCTGAACCATTGCCTGAATAGGTGTCTGCTGATTCTTACCGCCGAAGGGCATAAGAACTGTGCCTGCACCGATTGTTGAGTCGAAGCGCTCTGAAAGACCTCTCTTTGAGCAAACATTAAGATCGCCTGCAAGAGCCTTCATATTGTCTTCGAATGAGCCTTCAATCTTCTTCATCGGACATGAAGGAGCAGCAACTTCAATATCGATGTGCTTTTCAGCACCGTTTGAGTTAAGGAATTCACGGCTGATATCACAGATAGCCTTGCCGTTCCAGAACATTGTAAGTCTCTTTTCTTCCTTAACCTTAGCAACAACTGTTGCGTTGAGGTTTTCTTCCTTAGCAAGAGCGAGGAAACGGTCAACATCCTTGCTTTCAACAACAACAGCCATTCTTTCCTGGCTTTCACTGATTGCAAGCTCTGTGCCGTCAAGACCTTCATACTTCTTGGGTACTGCGTTAAGGTCGATTTCAAGACCGTCAGCAAG
>JAZRJR010000006.1:0-2436 GCA_045645885.1 Acutalibacteraceae bacterium
TAAACCCTCAGAACCCTTATAAATAGGGGCTTTACGGATGTAACCAAGTTGTAACCAAGGTGTAACCATCTATGACTTGGTTACACTTTTCACAATATTTCCTCTATGTTATATTCAACAAGTTTCCAATATTTCTGTATGCCATACTCCTTAAACCGTTTCGCCTTATCCATCCTCACCCAATTGTTCATACCCTGCATAATCAGACCTGTTTCTGTGCTGTCCTTTTTGGTGGGCTTGGTGCAGTCAAAGACGGAAAGTTACCGTGTCTGCCAATCCCACCGTCACAAAAAGGACACGGCTGAGCCGTGTCCCTACGGTAATATATTTACCGATTTCGTCAGTATATAATCGGAGCTTTGCTCCCCACATCTTAACTCTTAACTCTCAACTCTTAACTCTGAGAAGCTGTGCCCTCAGGAAAGCCGTTATTTCCTGACATTATCTATCTCCATACCTGCATAGGCATTGAGCTCAAGCCCTGCAGTGTTGCCTGAAAGATATTCATAATACCCCTGTGCGCCCACCATTGCGGCATTGTCACCGCAAAGTGAAAGCTCAGGAAGATAAAGCTTCCAGCCGTGCTTTCTGCACACCTCTGTAATCTGACTTCTCAGCACGGAATTTGCCGATACGCCGCCTGCAAGCACCAGCTTTTTGTAGCCGTAGTCAAGCATTGCCTTTTCTGTGTTTTCGCAAAGTGAGGTTGCAACGGCCTTCATAAATGAAGCACCAAGGTCTGCCTCATTTACGGGTGTACCCTTTTGTGAGGCGTTGTGAATTGTGTTGATAACCGAGGTTTTAAGTCCCGAAAAGCTCAAATCATAGGGACAGTTTTCAACCTTCGGCTTGGGAAATTTAAAGGCAGTACTGTCACCGTCTTTTGAAATTCTGTCAAGGTTAAGTCCGCCCGGATAGGGAATACCCATTGTTCGTGCAGCCTTGTCAAGAGCTTCACCTGCCGCATCGTCTCTTGTTCTGCCGATAATATTGAACTCGGTGTAGCTTTTCACCTCGGCAATAAGGGTGTTGCCGCCGCTTACCACAAGACAGAAGAAGGGCGGCTCAAGGTCGGGATAAGTTATGTAGTTTGCCGCAATATGTGAGCGCAGATGATGTACGGGAATAAGAGGCAGATTTCTGCCGAAGGAAAGCGCCTTCGCATAGTTTACTCCCACGAGAAGAGCACCGATAAGACCGGGAGCGTAAGTCACAGCAACAGCATCAACATCATCGAGGGTAAGCTCTGCATCAGAGAGAGCCTTGTTCACAACTGCAGAAATATTCTCTGCGTGACGGCGTGATGCAATTTCAGGCACAACACCGCCGAATTTTATATGCTCGCTTACCTGAGAAGCGATTACGCTTGAAAGCACCTTTCTGCCGTTTTCAACTATACTTGCTGCAGTTTCATCGCAGGAGGATTCAATTGCCAGAATTTTCATTTATATCAATCCTTACTGAAAGTCTTTAGTCATTATGAGAGCATTTTCTGTGGGTGAAGAATAAAAATTCTTCCTTTCGCCCATTTCATTATACCCTCTTTTTTTATAAAGAGCAATAGCTTTATTATTGCTCACCCTCACTTCAAGGGTAATAAAAGCACAGCCTTCTTCTTTCGCTCTTTCTTCACCGAGAGCAAGAAGCTTATCGGCAATGCCCTTTCGTCTGAATTTTTCCTTTACCGCTATGTTTGCAATATAGCACTCATCAAGGACAATGTGCATACCGAGATAGCCTGCAGCTTCGCCCATAAATTCAGCCACAAAAAATCTTGCCGTTTCGTTTGAAAGCTCACTTCTGATGCCTTCCTCAGTCCACGGCTCAGAAAAGCACTCCCTTTCAATTTCCACAATACCGCTTACATCCCTTTCGGTCATAGGGTGAATACGGATTTCGGAAAGCTTGCTTATAAGCTCGTCAATGCCTTCACTTATTCTCTTTGCACAGTCGGAATAAACCTCTTCACTTCCGCCGTAGGGGTCAGGTATTCCGCCGCCGAGAATTATGATTTTTTCTTCGGGAATAAAGTCCTTAAGTGCCGCCTTGTGACTTTCACTCATTACAACAAAAAGGTCAAATTCCTCTGCCATATAAAGATTAAAGGGTCGGCTTCTGTGAGCGCTTATATCAATACCCATTTTTTCTGCCACAAGTCTGCTTCCGTGACTTGCCTCATCACCTGAAAAGGCTGCAAGGCCTGCACTTTCTGCAGTTACGGGAAGCTTCAGCTCCTCTGCCTTTTTGTTCATTATACCCTCACAGAGAGGACTGCGGCAGGTATTTCCCGAACACAGAAAAAGTATTTTCACAAAAGCCACCTCTTTTCTTTTATACACTGTCATATATCATATAATTTTTTTATTCAATTGTAAATATCTTTTAATCAATTAAATATAATTTTCATTTTTTGATTTATATTTCTTTATTGTAAAT
>JAZRJR010000007.1:0-26937 GCA_045645885.1 Acutalibacteraceae bacterium
AATTCTTAAACCTTAGCTCGGCTCCACTGAAGGGGAGCTGTCACAAAGTGACTGAGGGGTAAACAATACCAATATCTTTTTTATAATACCACAGACTTTTTCTTATTTCAATAAATCTAAAGTGAAATTATGTATAAAATAAAAAAATGAAATAATTTGCTGAAAACACTTGACATTTTTGTAGTTTTGAGATAGAATATATCAGCTGTTAAAAATGTGATCCATTAGCTCAGCCGGCAGAGCACTTGACTTTTAATCAAGGTGTCCGGAGTTCGAATCTCCGATGGATCACCAAACGAAAATCCGTTCACGAAAGTGGGCGGATTTTTCGTTTGTATTATTCATTTTTCATTATTCATCATTCATTATTCATTTCATAAAGAACGGATTTTCAAATGAAGAATGAAACCGCTTCGCTGATGAATAATGAATAATTGATTGCCCTTACGGGCAAAGTGACTGACGAAGCTGTACAGATGTTATCCGTCTTTCAAATCAGATAGTCTGAACCTTTCAAAGTTCGCAAGGGTTTGCGGTCTGAGTAGAACAACGATTTATAAGTATGTGAACCTTTTGGAAAGTTAATATAAAAATTAAGTCAGACATTTAACAGGAATAATCGTAGATTATATTATGTGTTAAATGTATGACTTAAAAAGGGTAGCCGAGTCTGACTCCCATATTGTATTATCTTACAGAAAATACAATATCCTCATCACAGAGAGTAATTATGATATCTACTGATTTATCCGTGCTTTCAGCCACTTGGTTAGGAACAGGGATGTAAACTCGGAACTCGTGAATAGTCTCTTCTAACGGAGCAAAGTTAAAGGCTGTATTAGAAAGTGAGGGCATATAATTATCTGATTCCAGTTTGTATGGAGATTCCCATTTTTCATTGGGATTTGTGGAAGCAGAAATGACGAATGAGTCAAATTCATAAGTATCATCAAATTTTACCATAAAATCCATCATATTGCTCTTGCCTAAACCTAATTTGTATTCAGTCGTTCCTAAATATTTTAATTCAAAAGAAAAACACATCAATTGATATCCCTCATCTGCCGTATACGGGTTTCCTGAGTGGGAATGTTTTTTTTCGCAAGGAAGGAGAAATGTGCTTCCAAAAAAATTACATACTTCGTCTGAAAATTCCGCTCGAATAAGAGTACAATCAAATATATTTGTGGAAACAGTATCACCTAATTTTGATTTAACCGCGGGAGATGTTCCGACACAAGCACAGAGTACAAAGCATAATACTGCCGCTAATAATAATGCTAAATATTTCTTCATTTTAAAAATCCTTTCATTTTAAATTTCGTGTGAAAATATGCTTTCTCCTTAACCTCCTTAAAAACAAAAAGTGTGTGCCAACCGAAATCAGCACACACGAAAAATGCAGACCCGATTTAGCTACCACACCGAATCAAATATTCACAAAAGAAGTGCGAACATACAAGTCTGCGTTTTTACCGAAGTAAAAATTGCACACTTCTTTCGTGAATAAAAAATATTTAATTCGATGTGGTGCCCTCATTATACCAAATTGAGTTGTAGTATTCAAGTGTTTTTTTTATCAGAGCTTTTTGATATTTTCAATACAGCATTTCGGTTAAGCATTTTTTATATCTCCATTACACTAACCAACCACCCTTGTTTTTGTCAGTTTTTCACAAAAATTGATAAAACAGAATTAATTCCCTTGACATCACTATTATTAAGGTATATAATAGACTTTAACATTTTAATATGGTAAAATGTTTTTGTTCTACATAGAATTATATGAGGTGAATTAGTATGAAACGTGTTTATAACTTTTCAGCAGGTCCTTCAATGCTTCCTCTGAGCGTGCTTCAGAAGGCTGCAGACGAAATGCTCTGTTACGGTGACAGCGGTATGTCCGTTATGGAAATGAGCCACCGTTCAAAGCACTATGATGTAATTATCAAGGAAGCAGAAGCTCTTCTCAGAGAGATTATGAACATCCCTGATAATTATAAGGTTCTCTTCCTTCAGGGCGGTGCATCAACTCAGTTTGCTGCAGTTCCCATGAACCTTATGACAAAAAACGGCAAGGCTGACTATATTCTTTCAGGTCAGTTCTCAACCAAGGCATATAAGCAGGCGTGCAAGTACGGTGACGTTGTTGTTGCCGCTTCATCAAAGGACGACAACTTCTCAAAGATTCCCGAGACAACAAGAGAATCCTTCCGTCCTGATGCAGACTATGTTCACGTTTGCTTCAATAACACAATCTACGGCACAAAGTATAACTACATTCCCGACACAGGCGACATTCCTCTTGTAGCAGATATGTCATCCTGCATTATCTCAGAGCCCGTTGATGTTTCAAAGTTCGGTCTTATTTATGCAGGTGCTCAGAAGAATATGGCTCCCGCAGGTCTTACGCTTGTAATTGTCCGTGAAGACCTTATCGGTAATTGTATGGATATTACCCCCGAAATGCTCAACTATCAGCTTATGGCTGACGCTGATTCAATGTACAACACTCCTCCCTGCTACTGCATCTATGTTGCAAAGCTTGTTTATGAGTGGATCAAGGAGCTTGGCGGTCTTGATGAGATGAAGAAGCTTAACGAAAAGAAGGCTGCTCTTCTTTATGATTATCTTGATTCTCAGGATTACTACATCGCTCCCGTTTCAAAGGAAAGCCGTTCAATGATGAACGTTACCTTCGTAACAGGAAACGAAGAGCTTGACAAAAAGTTCCCCGCAGAGGCTGCAAAGGCCGGCCTTGAAAATCTTAAGGGCCACAGAAGTGTGGGCGGTATGCGTGCTTCAATCTACAACGCTATGCCTTATGAAGGCGTTGAAGCTCTTGTGGAATTTATGAAGAAGTTTGCTGCTGAAAATCCTAAGGCATAAGGAGTTGTTTACAGTGAAAGAGATTAAAACAATGAACAAAATTGCTGCCTGCGGTCTTGCAGAGCTTGATGCAGGTAAGTATAACATTACAGATACAGCTGAAAATCCCGAAGGCATTATGGTGCGTTCAGCATCGCTTCACGATATGGAATTCGGCAGTGAGCTCAAGGCTATCGTACGCTGCGGTGCAGGTGTAAACAACATTCCCACAGATGAATGTGCTGAAAAGGGTATTGTTGTATTCAACACACCCGGTGCCAATGCAAACGGTGTTAAGGAGCTTACAATTGCTGCTCTTCTTCTCTCAGCGAGAGATATTATCGGCGGTATCAATTGGTCAAACACACTCACAGAAGATGTTGCAAAGCAGGTTGAAAAGGGCAAAAGCTCTTTTGCAGGCAATGAAATTCTCGGCAAAACTCTCGGTGTAATCGGTCTTGGTGCAATCGGCGGTATGGTTGCTCACGCAGCAATGCAGCTTGGTATGAAGGTTATCGGTTGTGACCCCTTTATTACAGTTGACGGCGCATGGCATCTTTCAAGACATATCGACAAAGCTTCAAGCTATGATGAAGTTTTTGCAAAGGCTGACTATATCACTCTTCATGTACCTTCAACAAAGGACACAAAGGGTATGATCAACGCTGAATCAATTGCAAAAATGAAGGACGGCGTAAGAATCGTAAATATTTCAAGAGCCGACCTTGTTAATGCCGCTGACCTTAAGGCTGCTCTCACAAGCGGTAAGGTTAAGGCTTATGTAACTGACTTCCCCACAGAAGAAACAATTAATACCAAGGGTATTGTTACAATTCCTCACCTCGGCGCATCAACAAGCGAAAGTGAAGACAACTGTGCAATTATGGCAGCACAGCAGCTTGATGATTTCCTCACAAACGGTAACATCACCAACAGTGTAAACTATCCCTCAATTTCAATGCCCAGAGGTTCAGAAGCACGTCTTGTGATTCTTCACAGAAATGTACCAAATGTAATCAGCTCAATTACAACAAATATTTCATCAGAAGGCATCAATATTGAAAATATGGCTAACCGTTCAAAGGGCGATTATGCTGTAACAATGGTTGACACTCCCAATCACGTAGGTGATGATGTTGTTGCAAAAATTGAAAAAATGGAAAATGTAATCAGAGTATTTCAGTTCTGATTAAAACCACAAAGAGATAACCCGTCACAGCTGTGACGGGTTTGGTTTTTATAAAACGCAAAGCAAAAGGCAGCACACTTCTGTGCTGCCTGAAAATTAAACTTTAATTATTCAGCTGCTTCATCACTTGCGAAGAGAGTCTTAATAAGCTCAACAAGTGCGTTGATGAATGCTTCGATATCTGCACGATACTTTTCAACAAAAGCAAAGAATTTGTTGTCCTTCATTTCCATACTACCTCCTTATTAAGATATTTTTATTTTATTACAAATCTGTGTCTTTGTCAATAGTTGCTTAAAGATTGATGTATTCTTAATTATTCTGAATATTTAAAGCAATAAATCTTTTTATAAGGGAAATAATATTTCTGAGGTGATATTAAATGGCAAAAAAAGGAATGAAGCGTCCTGCTGTTACACATACAAAAGAAAAAAACAATGAAAAAAGTGTGCCGCAGCTTCAGGGTAAAGCTGTAAGCAGTGGTAAAAAGGCAAATCCTGTTGTGGAAGATTCCACAGGCGAATACAAGGTGTGGCACGAAAAATCCATTCCGTCTGTATATAAAGACATTGATAATGACCTGGCAGTGGAAAACCTTGAAAATAATATACCTGAAGCTGATAAACGGGGATCATAAATATGAGAAAACACGAATCTCTGTGGCACGGAACGGAAAAAATTGATGCATTTAAAAGTCTTAAAAAGAATATTAAAACAGATGTACTTGTAATCGGTGGCGGTCTTTGCGGTCTTCTCACGGCATACAGGCTAAAAGAAAAAGGGATAAGCTGTGTGCTTGTTGAAAAGGGAAGAATAATGAAAGGCGTAAGCGGTAACACCACAGCAAAAATAACTGCTCAGCACGGTCTGATTTATCATAAATTGTTAAAAAAGGCAGGCGAAGAAAAAGCAAAGCTTTATCTTAAAATAAATCTTGAGGCTATAGATGAATATGGAGAGCTTTCAGAAAAATTCAACTGTGATTTTGAAAGAAAAGATAACTATGTTTATTCATCAGAAAGCAGCGAAAAGCTGCAGAATGAAATGAAAGCTTTGAGAATTCTCGGTTATAAGGCAGAATTTGAACGGTCGCTTCCCATACCTCTTGAGTCTTTCGGAGCAGTTAAATTTCCCTCTCAGGCACAGTTTCATCCGATAAAGCTTGCGAAGGGTCTTGCAAGGGAGCTTGACATTTATGAAAACACCTTTGTCAGAGCGGTAGCGGGAACAACTGTCAGAACTGATGAAGCGGAAATCACCGCAAAGAAAATCGTTGTGGCAACTCATTTTCCGTTTATAAATAATCACGGCTTATACTTTATGAAAATGTATCAGCACCGTTCATATGTTATCGCACTCAGAGATGCTGCTCAGTATGACGGAATGTATGTTGATGACAGAAAAAACGGTATGTCTTTCAAAAATCACGGAGACTTGTTGCTTCTTGGCGGAGGTGACCACAGAACGGGGAAGAAAGGCGGAAACTGGATTGAGCTGAGAAGGTTCAGAAATGTGCATTATCCTGAAAGCACAGAAGAATTTTTCTGGGCAACTCAGGATTGTATGACACTTGATGAAGTTCCTTATGTGGGACAGTATTCAAAACATATACCGAACATCTATGTGGCTGCGGGATTCAATAAATGGGGAATGACAGGCTCTATGGCTGCTGCAGATATTCTTGCTGATATGATTGTAGGGAAAGAAACCGTATATAAAGAGTTGTTTCTTCCGCAGAGAAGTATGCTGAAGTCTCAGCTTTTCCTGAACGGGGTTGAAACTGCAGTGAATTTTATCACGCCTACAACAAAACGCTGTCCGCACCTGGGTTGTGCCCTTAAGTGGAACAGCGATGAACATTCGTGGGATTGTCCGTGTCACGGCTCAAGATTTTCAGAAAAAGGGGAGCTTCTTGATAATCCCTCAAACGGCAATTTGTTCTGATTTTTCAGCAATCATTTTTTTGAACTGACGTTGTTTGATGAGGTAGATGATAATAAGCGGTATATCTGCAAGAAGCCAGGCGGCAGGACCTGCATAGCAGACTGCATCAAAGCCTAAGATAGGGGTGAGAATGAACGCAACAGAAAGTCTGCCGAAAAATTCACCCACACCTGCAATTGAATTTGAATAAGTGAAGCCAAGTCCCTGAAGTGTGTTGCGCATAACGAAAAGCACTGCAACACCGCTGTAGCACTGTGCAATTGCAAGAATATATCTCTTTGCACCTGCAAGCATTTCGGGGTTAATTTCATCCATAAAGAGCTTTACCATCGGCTCACCGATAGTGTAAAGTGTAATACTCATAAATACGGAAACCACAATATTGAGCAGGAAAATCTTCTTTACATTTTTAATGATACGCTCATAGTTTCCGCTTCCGTAATTCTGCCCCACAAAGGTCTGAGTGGCAACACCGAGAGCAGACATGGGAAGGTTAGTGAGGTTTTCAACTCTTGCGGCGGCTGTGAAGCCTGCAACGATTTCCTTGCCGAAGGAGTTCACAACACTCTGAAGACACATTGAACCGATAGAGGTCATTGTGAACTGAAGCGAAACCGGAATTCCCAGCTTTATCTGCTGAAGTGAAATTCTGAAATTTGGTCTGAGGTCTTTCAGGTGAAGGTCAATATCCTTGTTGAATTTTATAATGTAAATTGCACCGAGAGAGCAGGCAACCATATATGAAATGAGAGTTGCAAGAGCGGCACCTTCAATGCCCCAACCGAACTCTTTTACAAAAAGAAGGTCAAGAACAAAGTTCACAACAACGCTTACACAGAAAAAGTAAAGAGGCTTTTTGCTCTCACCAACAGCACGGGCAAGTGCGGTGAAGTTGTTTGAAAGCATCTGTATAGGCACACCGTAATATAAAATGTTTATGTATGCTGATGACATGCCGATAATATCTTCATCTGTGCCGATAAGCTTTAAAAGGGGATCGGATATAAGATGGGCAATTACCACAATAACAAGACCTATCAGAAAGGCAAGGCTGATACTGTTTGAAGCGTATTGTGTAAGCTTCTTTTTGTCACCTGCACCGAAGGCGTGGGCAACGGGAATTGAAAAACCGCTTGTAAGTCCAAGGGCAGTACCTATTATAAATGAGTTGATGGGACCCACACTGCCTGCTGCTGCAAGAGCATCTGTGCTTATGTACCTTCCCACAATAATATTATCAACAAGAGTGTAGTTATATTGCAGAAGGGAAGAGAACATAATAGGCAATGCAAAGGTGATGATGCTTTTTATGGGATTTCCCGTAAGCATAGAGTTTTGTTTTTTCATAAAATATCATCCTATTTTTTATTCGGGAATTATTATACAACCTTTATGTCTTTTGTCAATGGAAATAAATTAATTTTAAAAGAATAAAATGCACGGGGTGATCCCCGTGCGTTTTATTCTTTTCAGTTTAGCAACCGCAGCTTCTGTTGCAGTCATTCTGGCAGCCGCAACCGCAGCCGTTGTTACCGCCGAAAACGCTACCGCCATTTCCGCAGCAAGAAATTAAGAGAATGAGGATAATAATCCATGAGCAATTGTTATTGCAGAACATTTTGTTAACCCCCTTTCATCATCATTATACGGAAAAGTCAGCTTTGTGTTACTGCATAACAGAAAAAAGAAATGAGAAGACTGTTAAGGGTGATATAATGAATAATATGAAGCCACACATAACTATAGGTCAGACTGAAGCCGATTTTTTTCTTTCTGCCGAAAGGTCAAAAACTATGGAGCATACGGACAGATTAAGGTCAGATTTCAATAAAATCGAAGAAATTGAAACTTTTCAAAAATCAATGAAAAACAGAGAAAACAAGAGATAAATTCAAAAAATAAAAGGTCAAAGAACGATTTTGACCTTTTTTGACCTTTGAAATAAAAGTCAGATTGTCTATAATAAGAATTGCAGTAAAGGTCAAAGACAGTCAAAGTCAAAGGAAGTGATTATAAATGAACCTTTCAAATGCAATTGCCCAGATGATAACAGAAATGCTTTCTGAGCAAAGCGAAATTGAAATTCAGCGAAATGTCCTGGCTCAGGATTTAGGCTGTGTGCCGAGTCAGATAAACTACGTGCTTTCTTCAAGATTCACACCCGAAAGGGGATATATAGTAGAAAGCCGCCGCGGCGGTAAGGGCTGCATCAGAATCACAAGAGTAAGCTGCGACAAGAATACTCTTATAATGAAGGTCATAGGCTCTATAGGTCAGAGCATTGACGAAAGAGCAGTTGACGCACACCTTATGAATCTTCTTTATCACGAGCTTATCGCAAAAAAAGATGCGGCGCTTATTTCAGTTGCAACTAGCGACAGCACCCTGAGAGGACTTCCCACAGATATAAGAGATATTCTGAGAGCAACAATTTTCAAGCAGATGCTTTTAACCATAGCACAATAGAATTTATGAGGAGGTAATTATTATGTTATGTCAGAATTGTAAGAAAAACGAAGCAACAACACATATCAAACGAGTAGTAAACGGTGAAGCAACAGAAAACCATCTTTGCCATTCATGTGCTGAAAATTTAGGATTTGATGATTTCTTTGATGATTTTTCACTTAATCTTCCGGGAATTTTTTCATCATTCTTCGGTGACAGTATGTTTGCCCTTGGTGAATCAAGACTTGAACGCTGCGAAAAATGCGGCAGCTGCTTTGATGATATCATCAAAAGCGGTAAGGTTGGCTGTGCAGATTGCTATGAGAAATTCTACAGCAAGCTTCTTCCGTCAATCCAGCGTATTCACGGCAAGGCAAATCACGGCGGAAAAATACCTGTAAGGCATGAAGCTGTGTGTGCAGAAAAAGCAGTACCAAAAGAAAAAAGTGCAGAAGAAAAAATTGCAGAGCTGAATTCTCAGATGCAGAAAGCAATTGAGGAGCAGAATTTTGAACAGGCTGCAGTTTTAAGAGATGAAATCAAAAAGCTGAAGGGAGAAAACTGATATGAAATGGTATAAGAGTTCAGGAAATCAGGGCGACATCGTGCTCAGTACAAGAGTACGCCTTGCGCGAAATTTAGAAGATTATCCCTTCCCTTCAAGACTTGATTCAAAAGAAAAAGAAGAGGTTTCTTCCATTATAAAAGAAGGTCTTTCTGACTATAATGAAATTGCGCTGAGTGAAATTGAAATGTCAGCTCTTACACCTGCAGGCGCAGTGTCTCTTGCTGAAAAGCATCTCATAAGTCCTGAGTTTGCTTCAGACACAAAGGGTAGAAGTCTTCTTCTTTCAGAAAGTGAAGATGTGAGCATTATGCTCTGTGAAGAGGATCACGTGAGAATTCAGGTGATTTATCCCGGTCTTTCACTTGAAGATGCTTTCAATACTGCTGAAAAAATTGACAGTCACCTTGAAAAGAAGCTCAGCTATGCCTTCAACGAAAAGCTCGGCTATCTTACTCAGTGTCCCACAAATCTCGGCACAGGTATGAGAGCCTCAGTTATGCTCCACCTTCCCGCACTTTCAAAAAAAGGTGCAATGCGTGGCCTTTCAACCACAGTTTCAAAGCTGGGTCTTACCCTTCGCGGCTCTTACGGTGAGGGTAGTGAGGTGAGCGGTGACATTTATCAGCTCAGCAATCAGGTTACATTAGGCATTTCCGAAAGTGCCGCAATACAGAATCTTTCATCCATTGCAATGCAGATTATTGCTCAGGAAAAGCAGGCCCGTGCCATTCTTGTAAAGGATGAGGATTTTATGGATAAGATTTACAGAGCTTACGGCATACTTAAAAGTGCCTATAAGCTCACTTCAAGAGAGCTTACCAATCTTCTTTCCTATGTGCGTCTCGGTGCATCGGAGGGAATACTCAGTGTGCCTCTTGAAACACTCTCTTCTCTTTTTATTGAGCTTCAGCCGGCAACTATGAACGCTCAGAGTGAAGCACCACTCTCACAGTCTCAGAGAGATATTAAGAGAGCCGAAAAGGTAAGAGAAGCACTTAACTGAAAAAACGGGTCTGCAAAAGCAGGCCCGTTTTTGTTTTATCTTATCGTAGCGGCGACCTGTGGTCGCCACTACGATGTATGATTAAATAAGGAGGAATTCGAATGTACAAATTTACAGGCTTTACAGAAAAAGCAAACCGTGCCCTTAATTCAGCAATTGAAATTGCAGAAAATCTCGGTCACACATATATAGGCAGTGAGCATCTTCTGGCAGGACTTCTCCGTGAGGACAACGGTCAGGGAACGGCTCTTTTAAATTCAAAAGGGATGAATATTCAGCTTTGCGAAACTGCCATCAGGCGAAGTGTGGGCGCGGGTATTCCCACTTCACTTTCACCCGATGATTTCACACCCCGTTGCAAGCACATAATCGAGCAATCGGTTACTCTTGCCCGAAGAGAAAATTCGGGATATATAGGAACAGAGCATCTTCTGTCTGCACTTCTTTCTGAAGAGGACTGCCTTGGTTGTCATATTCTTTCAGAAAACGGAATTTCCGTACCGCTTCTTCTTGATGAAATATCAAAAGGTAGCTCAGGAAAGAAGTCATATTCTTCAAATGTTTATTCAAAAAGAGGTGCAGGAAAAAGCAATACACCGAATCTTGACAAGTACGGTCAGGATATTACCCAGAAGGCAATGAACAACGAAATCGACCCCGTAATCGGCAGAGAGCAGGAGATTGAAAGAGTGCTTCAGATTCTCTCGCGCCGAACAAAAAACAATCCGTGCCTTATCGGTGAGCCGGGTGTAGGTAAAACGGCAATTGCCGAAGGACTTGCACTTAAAATTGCAAAAAACGAAGTGCCTGAGCTGCTTAAAAACAAGCGCCTTATTTCTCTTGACCTTACAGGAATGGTTGCAGGAACAAAGTACAGAGGTGACTTTGAAGAGAGAATCAAAAGCTGTATTGAAGAGGTAATCAAAAACAAAGATGTAATTCTCTTTATTGATGAGGTGCACAACCTTATCGGTACAGGGTCAGCCGAGGGTGCAGTTGATGCGGCAAATATACTGAAGCCTTCCCTTGCAAGAAGTGAGCTTCAGGTTATCGGTGCAACCACTCTTGAAGAATACCGTAAGCATATCGAAAAGGACAGCGCTCTTGAAAGACGTTTTCAGCCTGTAAAGGTTGGTGAGCCTACAGAAGAAGAGGCAACCGAAATTCTGAAAGGTCTTCGCAATAAATATGAGGCACATCACAAGGTGAAAATAACCGATGAAGCTATTGAGTCAGCCGTAAAAATGTCATCGAGATATATCACCGACCGTTTTCTTCCCGACAAAGCAATTGACCTTGTTGACGAAGCTGCATCAAAGGTGCGTCTTCGCTCCTATACAACTCCGCCTGAAATCAAAGAGATTGAAAACAGACTTAAAGAGGTAACGGAAGAAAAGGCGGCTGCCATCAGCTCACAGAATTTTGAAAAAGCGGCAAAGCTCCGTGACAGAGAAAAGGAGCTGATGAGTGAGATTACTGCTGCAAGAAGCCGATGGAAAGAGGAAACAACCCACGAGGATTCCGTTGTAACTTCGGCGGAAATTGCACAGATTGTGTCAGGCTGGACAGGTATTCCCGTAGTTGAGCTGACCAAGGAGGAAAGCGAAAGACTTCTTAAAATGGAGGATATTCTCCATGAGAGAATCGTAGGTCAGGATAAGGCAGTTTCAGCCGTTGCAAAGGCAATAAGACGAGGCAGAAGCGGTCTCAAAGACCCGAAGCGACCTGTGGGCTCATTCATTTTCCTCGGCCCTACAGGTGTGGGTAAAACTGAGCTTTGTAAGGCTCTCGGCTCTGCAATGTTCGGTGACGAAAACGCAGTTATCCGCTTTGATATGAGTGAATTTATGGAAAAGCACAACGCCTCACGGCTTGTAGGCTCACCTCCGGGTTATGTTGGCTATGATGAGGGCGGTCAGCTGACGGAAAAGGTAAGGCGCAAGCCCTACAGTGTAATCCTATTTGACGAAATTGAAAAGGCTCACCCCGACGTGTTCAATATGCTTCTGCAGATTCTCGACGACGGTATCCTCACCGACTCTCAGGGCAGAAAGGTAGATTTCCGTAATGCTGTTATAATTATGACCTCAAACCTTGGCGCAAAGCTTATTGCAGGTGAGGGCAAGTCAATCGGTTTCACTGAAACAACCGACGGTACACTCTCCGACAGCCGTATCCACGATGCGGTTATGGGCGAATTAAAGAAAGCCTTCAGACCGGAATTTCTCAACCGAATTGATGAGATTATCGTGTTCAAGCAGCTTAAAAAAGATGAAATCAAGGAGATTGCAGTGCGTATGCTGAAAAACCTGCAGAACAGGCTCAGCTCAATGGAAATCACCGTTAACTTTACCGATGAGGTTATCACAATGATTTCCGACGCAGGCTTTGACCCCGTCTACGGCGCAAGACCCTTAAGACGAGCAATTCAGTCGAAGATTGAGGATAAGCTTTCAGAGGAGATTCTCGACGGCAAGGTGGTTTCGGGTAAGAGTTATGAGTGCAGGCTCACAGAAAGCGGTGAAGTTTGCTTCAACGAAATTTAAAGGCAGTTAACCCCTCACTTGTGAAGCACAGGTGAGGGGTTAACCCTTGACTTATAAATAATAATGTAATATAATATTTAATTAATGTAAGATTATTATACTATTAATCATAAATAAGAAATGAGGTAGAAATTATGAAACCTGCAACAAAATGTATCCACTCAGGTTATGCTCCCAAAAACGGTGAGCCCAGACAGCTCCCTATCTGCCAGAGCACAACCTATAAATATGACTCAAGCGTTGAAATGGGCAAGCTCTTTGACCTTGAAGCTGAAGGCTACTTCTATACCCGACTTCAGAATCCCACAAACGATGCTGTTGCTGCAAAAATCGCTGATCTTGAGGGTGGTGTTGCCGCTGTTCTCACTTCATCAGGTCAGGCTGCAAACTTCTTTGCAATCTTCAACATCTGTAATGCAGGTGACCATGTTGTTTGCTCAAGTGCAATTTACGGTGGTACATTCAACCTTTTCAATGTAACTCTCAAAAAGCTTGGTATCGATTTTACCTTCGTTGCACCCGATTGCAGTGAAGAAGAGCTTGAAGCTGCTTTCAAGGATAACACAAAGGCTGTTTTCGGTGAAACACTCAGCAACCCCTCACTTCAGGTGCTTGACATTGAAAAATTCGCAAAGGCTGCTCACTCTCACGGTGTGCCCCTTATCGTTGACAACACCTTCCCCACACCTATCAATCTCCGTCCCTTCGAGTTCGGTGCTGATATCGTAACTCACTCAACCACAAAGTATATGGACGGTCATGCAACTCAGGTTGGCGGCTGTGTAGTTGACAGCGGTAACTTCGACTGGACACAGAACGATAAATATCCCGGTCTTACAACTCCCGACGATTCATACCACGGAATCACTTATGTTGAACGTTTCGGCAAGGGCGCATACATAACAAAGTGCGTTGTTCAGCTTATGCGTGACCTTGGTTCAATTCCCGGCCCTCAGAACGCTTTTCTTCTTAATCTCGGCCTTGAAACTCTTGCACTTCGTATGGAAAGACATTGTGAAAATGCTCTCAAGGTTGCTACATATCTTAAGAACAGCGACCTTGTTTCATGGGTTTCATATCCCGGTCTCCCCGGTGACGAGCAGTACGAGATTGCACAGAAGTATATGCCCAAGGGCACTTGCGGTGTAGTTTCCTTCGGTGTAAAGGGCGGCAGAGAGGCCGCAACAAAGTTTATGGATTCACTTAAGCTCGCTTCAATCGTAACTCATGTTGCAGATGCAAAAACCTGCGTGCTTCATCCCGCTTCAACAACTCACCGTCAGCTTACAGAACAGCAGCTTCTTGAATGCGGTGTAAAGAGTGACCTTATCCGTCTTTCAGTTGGTATTGAAGATGCAGAGGACATTATTGCAGATATTGAGCAGGCTCTCGTAGAGGCTACAAAATAAAGTTAACACGGTATATTTTCGCCATCTCTGCGTTAAAAGGCTAGGAAATACCCACGTATTCCCGTCGCCTTTGTGCCTTGACCTGACGAAAATCTCCTCGTGTTAAATAATGAAATCTTAAAATTAAAAGTATAAGAGGTTTTAAAATGAAACTTGGTATAGTTGGTTTACCTAATGTTGGTAAAAGTACACTTTTTAACGCAATTACAAACGCAGGTGCACAGTCAGCAAACTACGCTTTCTGCACAATCGAACCCAATGTGGGTGTTGTTGCAGTTCCCGATTACAGACTGGACAAGCTCAGAGAAATGTATAACCCCGTAAAGTTCACTCCTGCAACAATTGAATTTGTTGATATCGCAGGTCTTGTAAGAGGTGCTTCAAAGGGTGAAGGTCTCGGCAACAAGTTCCTTTCACATATCCGTGAGGTTGACGCTATTATCCACGTTGTGCGCTGCTTTGAGGATGACGATATCATCCACGTTGACGGCAACGTAAACGCAAAGAGAGATATTGAAACAATCAATCTTGAGCTTATCCTTTCTGATATGGAAATGATTGACAGAAGAATTGACAGAACCTCAAAGGCAATGAAGGGTGACAAAACTCTCGCTGCAGAGGTTGATTTCCTGAAGCGAGTTAAAGAAACTCTTGAAAATGAAATGCCTGCAAGAAGCGTTGAGTGTGACGAAAACGAAAAAGCAATTCTCGACACAGTTGCACTTCTTACCTCAAAGCCTGTTATCTACGCTTGTAATATGAGCGAGAGCGACTTTGTTTCAGGTATTGACTCAAACGAAAACTATCAGGCTGTCTGCGAAATTGCAAAGGCAGAGGGCAGTGAAGTGCTTCCCATCTGTGCAGGCCTTGAAGCTGAAATTTCATCACTTTCAGATGAGGATAAGGAAATGTTCCTTGCTGATCTCGGTATTGAAAGCAGCGGTCTTGACCTTCTCATTCAGAGAAGCTACAACCTTCTCGGTCTTATCTCATACCTTACTGCAGGTCAGCCCGAAGTAAGAGCATGGACAATCAAAAAAGGCACAAAGGCTCCTCAGGCTGCAGGTAAGATTCACTCAGACTTTGAAAGAGGCTTCATCCGTGCAGAGGTTGTCTCTTTCGATACTCTTATGGAGCTGGGCTCACTTGCTGCGGCAAAGGAAAAGGGTCTTGTTAAGAGTGAAGGTAAGGAATACGTTATGAAAGACGGAGACATTGTTCACTTCCTTTTCAACGTATAAAAAAGCGGACTGTTGCATAGACGTGCAACAGTCCTTTGTATTGAATTAAGGTGATGTAAAATGAAAATAGAAACTGAAAGACTGATAATAACAGATTTTGCACTTGATATGGCAGAAAGTGTACACCTGAATTCTCTTGACGAAGACAACAGAAAATTCGTACCTGACGAAGTTTTTGAAACTGTGGAGTATGCAAGAGAAACCATAGAATTTCTTATGAGTGTATATGAATCAGGTGACGGCCCTCTTGTGTATCCCGTGCTGCTGAAAGACGGAACAAACATCGGGTATGTTCAGCTTGTGCCTGTAAATGACGGATATGAAGTGGGTTATCATATTGCAAAAGACTATACGTGCAAAGGCTACGCAACAGAAGCTCTGAAAGCTTTTCTGAGTTTTATGATGTCAGAAAAGAATCTTTCTAAGGTATACGGCATCTGCATTTCTGAAAATATCGCCTCAAAAAAAGTAATGGAAAAGTGCGGCTTTATAATGGAGTATGAGGGCAAGGGGGCATATCAGGGCAAAAGCAGAAACATTGTGAGATATGTTTATGAAGCATGAAAAAAGGGGAGAAAATGTTAATATGAATATTACCCAGACGTTTTACAATAATCTTGCTTCTCATTATGATAAGCTTTTCCTTGACTGGCAAGCAACTACAATGGAACAAGCATTGATATTAGACAGAATTTTTCGTAATAACGGATTTGATGCTTCAGCTAATATTCTTGACTGTGCTTGTGGAATAGGCACTCAGGCTATAGGTCTTGCAAAGCTCGGATATAATGTAACTGCATCTGATATCAGTGAATCTGAGCTCAAAGAAGCGCAAAAACGCTCTGAAGAAAACGGTGTGAAGCTGAGACTCAGATACGCTGATTTCTGCAAGCTGTCTGAGTTCTTTTCAGAAAAATTTCAGATTATTATTGCAATGGATAACGCCTTACCTCATATGCTTTCAGAAGATGCATTGAAAACTGCAGTGAACAGCATATTGAATCAGCTTGACAAGGGCGGAATGTTTGTTGCAAGCGTCAGAGATTATGATGAGCTTCTTAAGATTAAGCCACCCTATTCTCCGCCGTATATTCATAAGATAGATAAGGGTCAGAGAGTATCTTTTCAGACATGGGAATGGCAAGATGATTGTTATAAATTGGTTCAGTATATTATTGAAGATGAAGAAACTCTTAAGGTTAGCAAATTCGCTTGTGAATACAGAGCTACGAAAAGAGATGAGCTGACAGAATTGCTGCTTTCGGGCGGCTGCAGTGAGGTGGAGTGGAAATTCCCTGATGAAACAGGCTTTTATCAGCCTGTATTGATTGCTAAAAAATAAAAGCTTTCTGAAAATTTAAGCCGGACGGTTATTACCGCCCGGCTTTTTATGTAGAGTTTTTTTGGTGTTAATACTGAAAATGCAGTCGACAGATAACTTTATATGCTCTCACATCGTCGTCGTAATCGGTTTCACCAATACTGTAGCTTACAAGGTCATCGGAGAAAATCTCTTCCATATAAGTGAAAATCTTTTCTGCCATTTCATTTGCAAAGTAAGCGGGCTTTGTGAGTGGAGTGAAGCAGGTCATTCTGATTGAAATTCTGTTGGTATCGGGATTTCCTTTTGTGAGAGTGTTGTCCTCACATGAAAGAGAAAAGTAAGTTTTTTTCAGCGGTACGGGAAGAGTGGTCTTTTCAAATGCACGAACTGCCTCACAGCCGTCACTTAAATCCACATCTCCGTTTATGGCATCCTTGATTTTCTTTATGATTTCAGCTGATGATTTCAAATTGAGTCCTCCCTGTGAACAATTGCCCAGTAGTAAAGAGGCTTTCCTTTGAGATAAACCTTTTCACTGTGGTCAACACGGTATTTGTGTCCTTCAAATTGAAGATAGTTTTTTACACCGTCAAGGTCATCAAAAGGAATTTCAGGCGGAGCCATAATGAGATATTTTCGCATACTGTTGTAACCGAGTTCAGTAGGAATACCGCTGAGGTATATTTTATTTTTATATCTCAGCGGTTCAAAAACACAGTCAAAGTCGGTCTGAACACCGGAAACAACATAGGAAAATACAACGCCGAATTTGCTGAAAAGCTTACTGTAAATGCGGTTAGCTGACAATTACACAGAATCCTTTGTCGGTGAGAATTTCTGCTGCTTCGCAAAGTGCGTTCAGCATAACCTCTTTTTCAATCTGAAATTCCTTCGATATGTTTCGTCTGACCGTCATATCGCCTGCCTTGTAGCTTTCGTATCTGTCTGAGGAACTTATTGTTCCGAGAAAAAAGTTATAGTGTGCAACAACTGTTGCCGTTCTGAGAATGAGAGGGTGGTTTTCGTCAACGCCTTCTCTGAGTCTGCCTTTTACAAAGCTGAGTCCTGCTTCGGCAAAAGAGCTGAGCTGACTTTCAGAAAAGCCCTCTGTATCTGAGTAGCTTTTGAGCGCATTACATACATCCGCTGCAGAAATCATAATAAGTCACCCTTATTCCATAGTGAGAAGCTTTGAAGCATCCTCAGCAATTTTTGCAAAGCCTGAAATTGATGTGATGGCTGCTCTTTCAATCTGACGGTCAATGAGCTTGTCATATTCTGTGATGATGCCGCCGCACTGTACCTTTTCAAGAGCGAAGTTCTTGTCAAGGCCGATAAGACCGCCTTCAAAAACGTTTGAGCTCTTGTAAAGCTCTGCACCGAAGGGTGTGATGAGCTTACCTGTTGAATGGAAGTCAAGACCTGTATATGCATCTCTGAATTCAGGCATCTTGAGAAGAGCTTCAAGAACTGCAGGTGAAGTGATGAGAGTCGTCATATTGTAGGGGTCAAATGTGTTCCAGAATGAGATAAGGTCTGAATAGGTGAGTGTGCCGCTTGTTTCAACAGCCTGCTCAGAAATGAAGTTGCCGTTACCGTCACCGTTGATAAGTGTATCAATTGCATCAAAAAGCTCAGCCTTTGCAATTGCTGCACCGATCTGCTTGAGAACAACTGTGAAAAGGTCAAGACGCTGGAAACGGATTGCTTCATATGAAGCTGAAAGCATTCTGCCTCTCTTTTTAAGTGAAACAAGGTTGTTCTTGGTTGTGATTTTTGTTTCGGGAATGAAAGCACCTTCGTTTACTGCAACGGGAACCTTTTCGACGTCGTTGGCAGGACAGAAAATTGTTCTGTAGTCCATACCTTCAATATTTGTTACTGTTGCAACGATTTTTGAAAGAATATCATTTTCCTGAGCGCCCTGATAAACTGCTCTTGAAATGTATTCAGGGAAAAGTGCTGCTGAATCGGTTGTGCGGAAAAACTTGTCAATGCAGTCGCTGTTCTTTCCGCTTACCTTAATGTCGAAACGCTTGAGCTGACGCTGATATGCATCAAGGCCTTCAAGCTCTGTGCCGATATAGTTTTCGCTGGGGTCAATGCTTTCGAGAGCTTCTGTAAAGCTCTTACCTGCCCCGTAAAGTCCTTTTTCAAGTCTGATATTATCAAATGCCATAATTATAATTCCTCCTTAAAGAATGATGTCAATTTCTTTGTTTACCTTGTCAACATCGGTAACAAGGATAAGTCTGCCGTTGTCGCTCACCTTTACACAGCCGTTGCCGTCTGCAGCAAGCTTGTTATAGCCGATAACGGGGTCTGTACCTGAATATTTCACAGTTGTGTGACCTCTGAGAACAACAGTTAAATACATACCTCTTTCCACTGTGCATACACCGCAGAAATGCTCGTCAGCAGCGGGGAGCTTACCCTTGTTTGCGTTTTCAAGTGTGATTGCCATACCGGCTTCAATGTTCTTGCCGGTTAAAAGTGTAACTTCTTTTGTGTCGAATCCGTTGAGTACGGGTTTATCCATAATAAAATTCCTCCTTAGATTTTGAATACGTTATTGTTGTTTGATGTTTCTTTTGTTGAAGCTCTGAGCTGAAGCATGGGAGGCATAATTTCTCCTGCCTGCTTTTTGAGTCCGTCTCTCAGAGAGCGAAGCTCAGAAAGATTCATAAAGCTGCAGCCCTGTGTGAACTGCTTTGTGTCTACCTTGGGCATAATGATGAGTGCGTAGCGCTGAATCTCTTCTGTGAGATGCTGCTTATATGTAAGCGCCTCTGAAGAAAGATTTTCAAGCTCAGCTATATACTCTTTGATTTCTGCCGCCTGATTTACGGTAAGAACCGTATCTTCAGTCATAGACTTTAAAATGTCCATTCCCTTCTGCAAGGTCTGTTCCTCCTTAAAAAATGATTTTGTAACCCCTGCTTTTCTCTGAGCAGGTACTGCGACAAAGGACCATTCGTAAGCATCAGTAAGATTAGTAAGAATACCGTAGCAAAGCTTTTTGCCGTAGGTTTTGCCCTTGATGTGCTTACATTCATGCTTTCTCATGTCTTTGCCGCAGATTGAGCAGATGCATTTTTCTGCACTGCAGCTGACGCTGACTTCCTTTTTGATGCCGCCGTCAATCTCTTTGATAAGGTCGGTGTTGCTTTCGGTTTTCAGCATATAAGCTCTTGCTTTGAGAGCAGTATAGCTTTCACCGTTGTCGGTAGCTTTCGAATTGTCACTTTCAAGCCAGGTGCGGAAAATTCTTGCCGACTGGTCTTTTGAGCGCATACTGTGGTCGGTGATACCTGTTTTACCCTTGAAAAGCTCCTGAAGAGTGCGAAGGGAATCAAGACTGAATTTTTCAAAATCTCTGTCCACCTCGTTGTCACAAAGAGTAAGAGTGAAAATATAAACATCGTCTTCGGAAAGCTCCTTGCGTGAGAATTCATTGATAAGAGCGAGTTCTTCTTTAATCGTCATTGTTTTCACCTGCCATTTCATAGAGAAGTTTTTGAGCCTGTGCATCGTGAAGTCTGCTTTGTGAAAGCTCTGTAATGTCCTGAAGGGTGATGCTGTCCCATTCTACATTGAAGCTGCAGCTGTAACCGTTCATTCTCAGCCACAGGTCGCATATCTGTGAAATTACGGGGGTAAGCTCTCTTCTGTAAGAGTCAATTTCACTTGTGAGCACATCAGCCTGCTGATAGCTCATTCGCTCGGTTGTTGACCAGCTGAGTCCGAGAAGAAAGGGCGGTACACCAAGCTTTGCAACAATCTGCTCAAGCATCTGCCTTACGGGAATATTGCTGTCGAGAATCTGATTGTCTGCACCGATTGCCTTGATGTTCACATCGCCCACGGCAACAAAGTCCTTTACACTGCCGCCGCTTTCCATGGCTCTGCTCCATTCTGAAGCCACCTGCATTGCTCTCTCCTTGGCATAAGCCTTGTCAAGAGAATCATTCTGCGGCTTGTAGGTTACGGCAAAGCGCACATTACCCACTCGCTCCCAGTTAAGGCCGATAGTGTTGTAAATTTTCAGCAGTATGTCGCTGACAAAGGGCAGACCCTTGAGAATTGACGTGCCGTAGATTTTGCCCGGCTCAGGGTTATGTACAGACAGAAGAATCAGCTGAGGATATTTCACCGGCTGAAAATTTCCCGTACCGTTGTCGGCATTCACAATAATGTCAAGGGGATTTTCGCCCTGACTGAGGCTGACTGTTTTAAGGTCAGCATTGAAAAGGTGGGTGATGCTTCTTCCGTCTGTACAGATTTCACCCACAGCCGTGCCGAAGGTAATAAGCTGCTCAAAGAAGCTGCCGACGAACGCATCAATGCCACGTCTTGTGCCGCCAACATTTACTGAACCGAGAAAATTTTTAAGCTCTTCTTCAGCTCTTTCGTCAGTACAATTGACTCTGAAGCTGCCCAGAAGTCTTATGAGCTTATAAATTGCTGCGTCAATAACGGGAATAGCTTCACGAAGGCTTTTATAAAGCTCCATATCCCCGTGAGAGGGACTGTAAGACGAAAGAGACAGAAAAGGGTGGCTTTTGCCTGCAGTCTGCGGAACAGCAAGTGCATCACAGGTGCTTTCACTTTTCTTTTTTCTTAAAGCCAAAATCTGTTTTACTCCTTTCTGTTTTTTGTGGGAGAACATAAGGTGCTTGTTTTAACTTCGGTTCATTGCAAAAGCAAAGAAGCCGTCGTCGTCTTTTTTGGTGAGGATTGTGGAAACAAAGTAACGGACTTCATCCATTGAATGGTCGTTTTCTTTTCTTGGTGTGTCCTTTGCCGCACCTTCATCCCAACGGTAAAGCGAAAACTCTCTGAGAGTTTCCTTGCATCGGGGCGAAATGATTATTTTCCCGTCACGGAAAGCGCCCTGAACCTTTCTTATGCCGTCGGTGACGTCGTTTTTTGCGGGAATAACGCTGAATTTCCCGTGACGTCTGATACATTCGATGAAGGAAGCAGCAGAGGGGTCAACAATAACCGCTTCAATAGTGAGTCCGTCAGTGAAGCTGAGAAGGTCGCTGTAGTATTCCTCGTCGGTCTTTTGTCGTCCCTTAAGCTTTGATGAGTAGTAATATTCACTGACTCTGAACCACACGTTCTCGTGTAAGCCCCAAAGACCGAAGGAGGTTGGATTTACTGTTCCGTAATCGCATGAAACGTAATATTTTTCGAATGTGTAAGCAGGGGGCAGCTCCACATATTTTCCGTTTGCGACCTCAGGATAAACAAGACCGTCAACAGCTACCCATTTGCCAAGAACAAAACGCTCATAAAATGCACCGCTGTAAAGCTTTTCATAACGGCGGATAACCGAATCTGAAAGTGAGGGGGTGTCCTTCATAAGAAAGTGAAGATAAAGACAGTTCTTATCCTCAGCCTTTTTTATCCACTCCTCAAAGAACCAGTGCATGGGGTTTTCAGGGTTGCAGTTGAACCAGAAGCGTGAATTTCTGAGAGAGCAACGTGCCAGAGCCTGCTCTGTGAAGGAGCGTGGCATAAGTGCAACCTCGTCAAGAAGAACACCGCCGAGCGTCATACCCTGAATGAGAGAAGCAGAGCTTTCATCCTTACCGCCGAAAAGATAAAAACGGTTTGTCCGTTTGCCGAAGGAGATTTCAATGAGATTCTGACTGAGCTTTTCGTTGCAGGAGAAGCCTGCCCTTCTCAGCTCAGGCAAAAGTCCTGTAACAATGTTTCTTTTGAGTGAAGCGATAGTCTTTCCGCAAAGTGCGAAATTGGTGTCGTTGAAATAATAGAACGCCCACGCCACAAAAGAAATTGACATACAGGTTGTCTTGCCGCTTCTTACCGCACCGTCGCAGATAATTCCGTCATATCTGCAGTAGGGTGAATCGGGATGCCACCAGGAAAGAGCAATAAGCTGTTTTTCTGAAAAGGGGACATAGGCTGACTTACTCAAGACCGTCACCCTTCAAGGCAGAAGCCCCCTTTCTTATTGCGTCGAAAATGGAAGCCTCACCGCTGTCGGCACCCTCACTCATTTCATAAAGCTGCTGCAGTGCCTTCAGGCGGTCAAAGAATTTGATTTCCACATCCCCGCCCTTTTTACGCTTGATTTCAGAAATGTTGAAAAGGTCAAGACTGTCGATTTTATCTTCGGTGATATCCTCTGAAAAAATCAGCTTTACCGCATCACTGACACAGCCGAAAGCCAATCGGAAATACCCTGCAGAAATATCCGCTTCGCTTTGCCTTCTCTTTTTGTCAATGCGCTGAATTTCATTCTGAATCTCTTTTTTTGAAAGAAGCCGCACCGCGCTTTTTTCGGGCATAATGTAGCCTGACTTTGCAGCGGCTTCACGGCCGCAGCGAGAAAGACAGTAATAGGTGCAAAAGAGTTTTTCTTTACTGGAAAGTTCTTTGATTTTTTATCCTCTCCTTTCACTTGAATTTTTTTACCTTATGAAAAGTCCTCCCATATATAGGCCGGAAAACGGGTTTTTTTGCAGGTTTTATGCAAAAAATGGGAAAAACGCCCCAAAAAAATTTTTTTGAAGGCGTTTTGGTTCTGTTTTGGAATTAAAACACTCTCTCAGACAGAATCTGTAATTTTGCCAGCTCCCTACCGGATGGAGCCTTTAAAGCCTCCATCTTAGAGGGAGGTGGATTCGTCGCAGACGAAGACGGAGGGAGTAACACAGCTTTCAAAATTTAATGAATATTTTTTGAATTAACTATTGACAAACCTTTTACGGTGGTATATAATTAAATCAACTTAGGGGCGTATCCCTAAAAATTTTAAAGGAGGACATTACGATGGATATGGAAAAGATTAAGGATACCGTTATGAACATCATCAACCAGTTCGTTGCTTTCCTTGATGACCTTGTAAACAAGTATCTTACAGACATCAAAATTGACCTTTTCAACTAATAGTTAATTGAACGTTATTTAATTTTTAAAGAAGGAGGACAAATCCAATGAAACTTTATATTGAAGAAGCTTTTGCTCTTGCAATTGACGGCGATATCAAGGGCGCTTTCGCAGTTCTTTTCCAGGCCGTTGAAGGACCCGAAGTATTCTTTGGCAAGCTCATTAAGTTCCTTAGAGACACTCTTGGTGTTGAATCAATCTAAGTGATTAACAATTATTAAAAATCACCTCCGAGCTTCGGTTCGGGGGATTTTTTTATGTAAAAGACTTGAATAAATTGGTTTTATAGTGTATAATGACATTGAACTAATAATTCCGGAAGGAGGAACTATGAATATGAATAAACTTGCTGCAATCCTTCAGAGAGTTGCTGACTTCTTCTTTACTTACATCAGAGAACTCCTTGATGTAATGACAGATTATTAATAGTCATTTCAATTTCTGAACGCACGGTTTTCCGTGCGTTTTTCTTTTGTGCAAATAAAATAAAAAATATAAGTTGAAATAATGAATTTTTTTTGAATTATGTATTGACAAACAATGGAAACTATTATATAATGAAGCCATGTTAGAGAGGAAACTCTAGAACAAATCTTAAAAGGAGGACACTTACAATGACAGACGCACTTAAGGCAGCTCTTGAAGCTCTCTTCGCTCAGATCGTTGAATTCGTTAAGGCTATTTTCGCTAAGGAAGTTGGCAACATCGAAGACCTCACAAAATAAGTTGATTTTGAATTCATTATGATTTCAAACTAAAAAATTTTTAAGAAGGAGGATACAATAATGAATTTCGATAAGATTAAGGAAAAGGCAGAAGCTCTCTTCGATGGCGAAGGCGATATCGCAGCAGAAATCGTTGCTCTCATCAGCGCAGCTCTTGAACTCATCTTCGGTTTCGTTAAGGAAGAAGAAGGCATCGCATAATTTAATTTGAGTTATTTGCAAATAACTTACACCGCAGACCGTCTGGTCTGCGGTTTTGTTTTTTTGTGCCTTAATCAGAATCTGCTGGTCAGCTGCTCTTTTTTTCTCTTAACAAAATTTAAAAAATATTAACTGTTCTATTGATTTATTTTGTAATATGATGTAAAATGTAGACAAATAAAATTAATAATGTAAAGGAGAGTTAAACTATGTGGGCTTTTTTTACTTTTATTGCTGACCGTATCTTCAACCTTATCGAAGCTATCATGAGAAAAGAAGGCTTAATGTAAGCCTCATATCAAAGTTGCAAATTAACTCTGAAATATGAGTTTATTTTTAAAATCTTATAAGGAGGAAAAAACAATGCCCGAAATCAATGTAGATACAATTCTTGGCTTCATCATCGGCCTTCTCAACAAGGTTTTCGAAATCGTTGAAATCGATTACAGAATCGTTTTCAATAAGAAGGACGACGCTGCTGCTGAATAATCAATGAAAATCCCGGAAGGGGAGACACTCAAAATAAAAAAAGGAGGAAATACGCAGTGGATACAAATGCACTTATCGCTTTCATCGTTGATATTATCAACAAGATTCTTGCTCTTCTCAACATCGAATATGAATTCAAAATTGAAGAAGTAAAAGACGCTGAAGTTAAATAATCAAAGCTAAAGAACACCGCAAGGTGTTCTTTTTTTATTCTCCCTCAGTCAGACCTGTGGTCTGACAGCCCCCTCTGAGAGGGAGCCACATAAGCCTCCCTCACCGAGGGAGGTGGATTTTTTGCTTTCAGCAAAAAAGACGGAGGGAGCAACCTTAACAACATCTTAACAAATAAATTAAAATTTGTTATTTTCCCTTGAAAAAAATTACGGCTTGGTGTATAATATGAACAAGTTCAGAGCAGAACAATATTAATTCAGAAAGGGTTGCAGTTATGGATATTTTTGCTATGCTTGAAGAAGCAATCGCTATCATCAAGAAGATGGTTGATGACTTTATGGCTTGGATTGCAATATACTTCCCCCAGGAAGAAGAATAAAAATTTTGAACTGTCGGTTTCGGCAGTTCTTTTTTGTTTATAAAAAATTCGCAAAAGGTATTGAATTTATTAATAATTTGAGATATAATAATCGTGAACCTCATAAAGAGGAAAAATATTACATAGGAGGCAGCGCAAAATGGTACAGCTTTTCACAGACCTCAACTACTTCGTTGGACAGCTCACAATACTTGTTGATAAGATTTTTGTACTTGTTGATCTCATCATTGGTAAGATTAACGATTACACAGCTGAAGACGCTGAATAATTCAGTTCAATCCTTGAAAGAGTCCGCAAGGGCTCTTTTTTTCTTTTTCAGGTGAAAACTTTGTGAAACCGAACCAGAATTTTTAACAATCTATTGATTTGTAAAAGAAAATATTATATAATGTTAACCATAAAATAATACTATCCGGAGGTGAAAACAATGGATTTCATTTATGCACTTTTCGACACAGATAAGGACGGCTTCTTCGCTGGTCTCACAGAGCTCTTTGAAAAGGTATGGAACGTACTTCTTCCTTTCCTTCTTTCAGCAAAGTTCGATGAAATGTTCGGCACACAGGAATAAAATCTGTCGCAATTCTTAAAAATATGTTGATTTTTATCAATGTATAATGTATAATGCAAATGAAAGGTAGATTATACCTTAACAAATTCTTAATGGAGGTAACAACAATGGAAAAATTCTTTGAATTCATCATGCAGCTCTTCGATAAGATTCAGGAACTCGTTTTCAACATCATCGACAAGGCTAACGGCAACGCATAAGTTACTTACAACTGCTCCGGTTTTCCGGGGCGGTTATTTTTTTGTAATACTAATTTTAAAGAAAAATTAAATCTGTGACTTCGAGATTAAAAATATTGATTTTCGCTACAGATTATTATATAATGTATATAAAGTATTAAATAAGGAGGTCAGGGTAATGGATAGAGCTCAGGAAATCCTTGCTAAGATTAAGGAAATTTTTGAATATATTCTTGATTGGCTTAAGTCATTTATGCCTAAGGAAGAAGAAGCATAAGCTTTTAAATCATGAAAGGAACTCAGAAATGAGTTCCTTTTTTTCTTGACTTTTTTTATGTGATGGATATATAATTTACTTTCAGAGTAAAAATAAAAAAGGCAGGTGAGCATTATGTCAGGCTTTTCAGCAGTTCTTTCTTCCTCAATTGAATATGAGAGCATAAAAAACTCGGTGAAATCTTCGTTGCTTCCAATGGGCGTAATCGGTCTTTCACAGGTGCATAAGGCTCACTATATCTCATCTCTCACAGAGGATATGGGAGAAAAGGCACTCATAATCTGCCCTGATGAAGCCTCTGCCGTAAAGCTCACCGAAGACCTCAATGTCTTTTCAAACGGTGCTTATCATTATCCTGCCCGTGACTTCAATTTCCGTCAGACCGACAGCAAATCTCTCGACTTTGAACAAAGGCGCCTCGGTGTACTCTGCCGAATTCTCGACGGTGATTATAATTATATAGTATGCTCAATTGAAGCAG
>JAZRJR010000008.1:0-4452 GCA_045645885.1 Acutalibacteraceae bacterium
TATTGTAACTCAATATTGCCGGAAGAGGTCATCTATATCTTCCCGGGAAACAGATATAAAAAAACCACCCATGAAAAAATTTCAGGGGTGGTAACAAGTGACCGTCAAAACTACTTAGCCTACGTCGGTATTATCCGAATCAGGTTATGGGTATAATCTCAGCCGAAAATTCAGCACCCCCAGTAATATTCAGTTATGAGCACAGTATAGCACCGTAATGGGAAGTTGTCAAGGGGTCAGATTGCTTTAACCTTCACAAACTCCCTCGGTATTATTCCGTTCTCTACACAGAAGAGAAAAATCTTCGCTGCTGCGGTGCTGTCGCTTCCTGCGTGGTGGTGGTCGAGAGTGATATTCAGATAATCGCAGAGGTTATTGAGTCTGTGACTCTGAAGATGTGGCAGACACTTTTTTGCCATTCTGCAGGTGCAGATATATTCGAATGAGGAAAGCGAATCAATGCCGTAAAAGTCAAGGCACTTCTGCAGTACTCCCATATCAAAGGGTGCATTGTGAGCAACAAGGGTGCCGCTTTCCATTATACTGCCGATTTTCTTCCATATCTCAGGAAAGGTGGGTGCTTCCTCTGCCATTTCGGGGGTAATGCCTGTCAGCTTTATATTGAAATAGTCAAATTCCTGCTCAGGATTCACAAGAGAATAAAACTCATCGGTGATTTTTCCGTTTTCAATTATACTTATGCCGATGGCACTCATACGGTTGTTCCGTGAGTTTGGTGTTTCAACGTCAAAAACTATATATCTGTCTGTCATTTTATCAGGTCCTATACTATAATAATTCTGCACACAAATCATAACACAAAAGAGCTGAACAGTCAAACAAAAATATTTTTACACTTTAAAGAAATAAATTGCAGAAAACTATTGACATACACACTTTAAAGTGGTAAAATACGAAGCATATTTTAAAAAAACTAACGCTATGACGAAATTCAGTAGTACATAGGGAACTTCCACAGAGAGCCGTCGGGTGGTGCAAGACGGAGAAAAGCCCTTTGTATGAATTACCTTTCTGAGCAGTTCTGCTGAAAGTGAGTAGGCAGAACCGGGTAAGCCCGATACAGCTTTTCCTGAGTGATTGCCTTACGGCAATAATTGAGGTGGTACCACGGGATAACTCTCGCCCTCTGCTTTTTCAAAAAAAGCGGAGGCTTTTATTTTGAAAAGTTGAAAGTGGAAAGTTAAAAGTTGAAATAAGGTCGCAGAGGTATATAATCGGAGCTTTGCTCCTCACATTTCAACTTTCAACTTTTAACTTTCCACTTTCAGACAGAACCTGATATTAACAAATTTAAGGAGATATTAAAATGGTAATTACAGATTTACTTGAACGCAATGCCCGATTCAAGGGCCCTGAGGTTGCTCTTGTTGAGGTTAATCCCTCAGAGGAGCGTGACAGCGCAGTAACATGGAGAGAGGCAAGCCTTATTGAAAGCGCAAACGCAGGCACACCTTACCGCCGTGAAATGACATGGAAGAGCTTTGACAGAAGAGCAAACCGTTTTGCAAACCTTCTTCTCAGCCGTGGCTTTAAAAGAGGCACAAAGGTTGCAATTCTTCTTATGAACTCACTTGAATGGCTTCCGCTTTATTTCGGTATTCTCAAGGCAGGCTGTATCGCAGTGCCTATGAACTTCCGTTATTCAGGCGATGAAATCAAATATTGTCTTGAACTTGCAGACTGTGAAGTGCTTATCTTCGGCAAGGAATTCATTGAACGAGTTGACACAATCGCAAATGATATTCCCGACGTAAAAACAATGTTCTATGTGGGCAAAGACGGTCCTTCATACAGTGAAGACTGCTGTGCAATGATGAACTTCTGTTCATCAGAAGCACCTCCCATTATGCTTCAGGAGGAGGACCACGCAGCAATTTACTTCTCATCAGGTACAACAGGCTTCCCCAAGGCTATTTTACATAACCACAAGGCTCTTCTTTCATCATGTATGACAGAGCAGAATCACCACGGACAGAGCGAGGATGACGTTTTCCTCTGTATTCCTCCTCTTTACCACACAGGTGCAAAAATGCACTGGTTCGGAAGCCTTCTTTCAGGCAGTAAGGCAGTTCTCCTCAGAGGTGTTAAGCCTGAATGGATTCTCCGTACTGTTACGGAAGAAAAGTGTACAATCGTTTGGCTTCTCGTACCCTGGGCGCAGGATTTGCTTGATGCAATTGAAAGCGGCAGAGTAAACCTTGACGATTATCTTCTTTCACAGTGGAGACTTATGCACATCGGTGCTCAGCCCGTACCTCCCAGCCTTATCAAGCGCTGGATGAACATCTTCCCCCATCATCAGTATGATACAAACTACGGTCTTTCAGAATCAATCGGCCCCGGCTGTGTACACCTCGGTGTTGAAAATATCCACAAGGTGGGTGCAATCGGTAAGCCCGGTTATCTCTGGGAAGCAAAAATTGTTGACGAAAAAGGAAACGAAGTGCCTCAGGGTGACATCGGCGAGCTTATTGTCAAAGGTCCCGGCGTAATGCTCTGCTACTATAAAAACGAAGAGGCTTCAAAGGAAGTTCTCAAAGACGGCTGGCTTTACACAGGTGACGTTGGACGAGTTGATGAAGACGGCTTCATCTATCTCGTTGACAGAAAGAAGGACGTTATCATCTCAGGCGGTGAAAATATCTATCCCGTACAGATTGAAGACGCTCTCAGAAAACACGAAAAAATCAAAGACGTTGCAGTTATCGGTATTCCCGATGAACGTCTTGGTGAAAAGACACTTGCAATTATTGAGCTCAAAGACGGCGTAGCTTGTACAGAAGAAGAAATCAATATTTTCTGTCAGGAGCTTCCCCGTTACAAGAGACCCAGAAAGATTATCTTTGAAAAGGTGCCCAGAAATCCCACAGGCAAAATTGAAAAGCCTGTTCTTCGCAAGAAGTATTGTCAGGGAAGCCTCGTAGAAGCACAGATCAAATAACTGCGGACATCCGCAGTTATTTGTCAGAGTTAAGAGTGGAGAGTTAAGAGTTGAGATATGGTCGCAACTTTATACATCCACACACTGACAGCGATAGTCTGCGGAATTAATTAAAATAAAAAGGGTAAAGAGTTGATTTTAATTACTCCCTCCGAGAAATTGCTCAGGCAATTTTCCCACCTCCCTCAAAGAGGGAGGCTTAAAGGCTCCCTGACGAGGGAGCTGTCACGAAGTGACTGAGGGAGCTTTATAATCGGAGCTTTGCTCCCCACATCTCAACTCTTAACTCTCAACACTTTAACCGAAAGGAGTATTTCAAAATGATCATCAAAATTTCAATGTTAGTAGTATTCTTCACTGTAATGTTAGGTGTAGGATTTTATTGCAGAAAAAACGCAACCGATGTAAACGGCTTTGTTCTCGGCGGACGAAGTGTAGGCCCCTGGCTCACAGCCTTTGCTTACGGAACATCATATTTCTCTGCCGTTGTTTTTGTTGGTTATGCCGGTCAGTTCGGCTGGAAATACGGTGTGGCTGCCACATGGGCAGGTATCGGAAATGCTCTTTTAGGTTCACTTCTTGCCTGGGCTGTCCTCGGCAGAAGAACAAGAGTTATGACTCAGCATTTAGGCTCAGCCACAATGCCTCAGTTTTTCTCTGAGCGCTACGGCAGCAAAAGTCTGAAGCTCATGTCATCAGTAATTATCTTCGTTTTCCTTATCCCTTACACAGCTTCACTTTACAACGGTCTCAGCCGACTTTTCGGAATGGCTTTCAACATTGACTACTCAGTCTGTGTAATAGTTATGGCGGTGCTTACCTGTGTGTATGTAATTGCAGGCGGATATATGGCAACGGCAATCAACGATTTTATTCAGGGTATTATAATGCTCTTCGGCATTACCGCAGTAATTCTTGCCGTTCTTAAAAGCAACGGCGGATTTATTGAAGCGCTTAAGAGTCTCAGTCAGGTAAGCACACCCGAAACTGCAGATATGCCGGGTGCTTTTGCATCCTTCTTCGGACCTGACCCGGTAAACCTTCTCGGTGTGGTTCTTCTCACATCACTGGGTACATGGGGACTTCCTCAGATGGTTCAGAAATTTTATGCAATCAAGAGTGAAAAGGCAATCAACAAGGGTATGATTATCTCAACTGCCTTTGCTCTCGTTGTTGCAGGTGGCTGCTACTTCCTTGGCGGCTTCGGAAGACTTTACGGTGATAAGGTTGACGTTGTAAAAGACGGCTTCGACGTAATTATTCCTGCAATGCTTGAAGACCTTCCCGCAATTCTCATTGCAATTGTAGTGATTCTTGTGCTTTCAGCGTCAATGAGCACACTTTCTTCACTTGTTCTTACATCAAGTTCTACATTAACACTTGACTTTTTGAAAGATTCTCTTAAAATAAATATGAATGAAAAAAAGCAGCTTCTCATTATGAGAATACTGATTGTTGTTTTCATCGGAATTTCAGTTGTTCTTGCAATT
>JAZRJR010000009.1:0-25802 GCA_045645885.1 Acutalibacteraceae bacterium
AGGTATGCTCGGCAACAGAAAGCTTGAAGACGGCAATCTTTGCAAGGACTGTGCAAAGAAGCTTTCACCCTTCTGTGATGACAGAAGACGCTCAACTGTTGAGCAGATCAGAGCTCATCTTCAGTACCGTGAAGAAAACAAGGCTGTGCTTCGTGCATTTTCACCCACACTCACATTAGGTGAGGATAAGAAAATTTACATCGACCAGATGAAGGGCAACTTCGTTGTTTCACGCCTGAAGCCCGGCTCATGGGATGAAGAGAACCCCGATGTTATGCCTATCGCTTCAATCACATCCTGCGGTCTTGATATCGACGAAGACAGAGATGAAATCTATATGAAGAACGGTCAGGGACAGAATGTAAGCTACAATCCTCCCAGATATAACTTCTATTACAACTTCAAGCTCAAGTTCCTTGTAAGCAACCCCTACTTTGACGATTTTGAAGTAAGACTCAACAACTTCCGTGTTGAAGGTATGGGATCAATGGAATACAACCGCTATCAGAAGATGGCTATGGATATTATGGCTGCTCTCGGTGTTAACGGCAATGTTAACATGAACGGTGGTATGGGTATGAACAACATGGGCATGGGCGGTATGCCTATGGGCGGCGCAATGCCTATGAACAATATGGGTGGCTTTGCTCCTCAGGGTAATATGTACGGTCAGCAGATGGGCGGCTATCAGCAGGCTCCCTACGGTCAGAATATGGGATATCAGCAGAATCCTTACGGTCAGCAGATGCCTCAGCAGGGCTACGGCCAGCCTATGCAGGGTAATATGTATAATCAGCAGAACGCCTACAATCAGCAGGCTGCTTACGGTCAGCAGGCTCCTCAGAATAATGCTGCATTTGCTCAGGCTGCTTCAGCAACATGGGTTTGCGATTGCTGCGGCAACACCAATGAAGGTGCTTTCTGCACAGGCTGCGGCAACAGAAGAGGTTAATTAAAGCGTGAAAACAAAGACGGTTATAATTCTCATAGTTGTTATTCTTATGATCTTTTCAGTTTCTGCAATAAAAAAATATGTTGATAACAGTGTCCGTGACAAATACGGAATGGTAAGAACACCTGAAGAAGAAATAGTTCTGTGCCGCTACTCCTGTGGTGGCGGTATGGACGGCTCGTCTGAAACACTTGAAATCCGTATGACCGAAAGCGGTAATGCTGTTGTTACATATGATTACAGTTCTGTTACATCTGATAAAGAAATATCAGAAACTGCAGAGGTTTCAGCTGATGCCATAAAGGAAATCAGAGATATCTGCAAAAAGTACAGAATATTTTCCTGGGGTGAACTCAGGCAGACAGAGGAAATGCTCCTTGATGCCCCGATAACATCGGTTTATGTTTCTACAGGCGAAGCTGAATACTCTTACAGCAGTAACAATATAATTCCCGAATACGGGATGGGAATAACAACTGAGCTTTATAACTCAATGATAAAACATATAAAAGGAGTTGATTAAATGTCAACCTTACTTGAACAGAAGTGTCCTTGCTGCGGCGGTGCAATAGAGTTCAATGCAAGCACACAGAATATGAAGTGTCCCTATTGTGATGCAGAGTTTGATGTTGCCGCGATGGAGCAGGCCGCACAGAAAGTTGCAAATGCAGGTCAGGACAATTTTGAATGGCAATCTCAGGGCGCACAGTGGCAGCCCGATGAAATCGGCGGAATGGGTGTTTATACCTGTAAGTCCTGCGGTGGTGAAATCGTTGCAGATGCAACAACAGGTGCAACAAAATGTCCTTACTGTGATAACCCCGTTGTTATGACAAGTCAGTTTGAAGGTGGCCTGAAGCCTAATCTTATCATTCCCTTCAAATATGATAAAAAGGCAGCCAAGGAAGCTCTTAACAAATATATCGCTTCTAAGAAAATGGTGCCTAAGATTTTCAAAGACCAGAATCACATTGATGAAATCAAGGGCGTTTATGTACCTCATTGGCTTTTTACAGGCACTGCAGTTGCAGATGCTGATTTCAAGGCTGAAAGAGTGCGTACCTGGTCAGACAGCAATAACAATTACAGAGAAACATCCTTTTTTGACTGTTACAGAAGCGGTACTATGGATTTCTATAATATTCCCGTTGACGGCTCATCAAAGATGGATGACACACTTATGGAATCCATTGAGCCCTTTAATGTCAGTGAGGCAGTACCCTTCAGCACAGCATATATGGCAGGCTATCTTGCCGATAAATATGATGTTGACCTTAATTCAAGTATTCCCAGAGCAAACGAAAGAGTCAAAAACAGTGCAGTTTCAGCTCTTGAAAAGACTGTCACAGACCGTATGTATTCATCGGTAATTCCTCAGTTTTCTCAGGTTAATATAGCAAACGGCTCTTATGCATATGCTCTTTATCCCGTGTGGATTCTCAATACCACCTGGAACGGCAAGAAATATACCTTTGCTATGAACGGTCAGACAGGCAAATTTGTCGGTGATCTTCCTCTTGACAAGAGTGCCTTCTGGAAAAAGGTAGCAATTCTCACTCCTGCTCTTAGTGCTGTAGCATACGGCATAATCTGGGCGCTCGGAAGTATGTAAGGAGGTAAGAATGATGAAAAATAAAGTTTTTGCAATTTTAACAGTAGTTGTTCTTTGCTTTGCAATGCTCCTGACCGTATCAGCGGCAGGCACACATATCTTTGACCAGACCAATGCTATCGGTAACATCAGTACACTTGAAACCTATGCTCAGCAAATTGAAGACAATTACGGCTACAGTGTTCTTCTTTCAGTAATCGACGGTGTTGGCACAGAGGGTACATTCGGCTATTGCGAAGACCTTTATAACGCCAATGCGACAGAAGAAAACGGTATCGCACTTACATACAACTACGGCGATAACAAATACGCTTTCTACTGTGCAGGTGAAGCTGAAAACCTTTTCACAACTGATATTCAGAATAATGTTCTCTGGTATGCATTTGCATATACAGAAACCTATTATGAGGGTGCTTATGCTTATCTTGCAGCCGTTGAAGAAATCGTAAGCAAGGCTCCTGCAGCTACAAAGCCCGTAACAGATGCTCCCGAAACAGAGCCCACAACTGAGTTTGTACCCGTTGACAGAACTCTCAGTCTTGTTGAAGACTATGCAGATGTACTCACAGACAGCGAGGAAGCTGACCTTCTCGCAAAGCTTGAATCCCTCGGCTCAGCAAATGATATTGAAGTCGGTGTAGTTACCGTTGACAGCTATGAGGGTAAGGATCCTCAGGCATTTGCTGATGATTTTTACGATTACAACGGCTACGGCTACGGTGAAAACGATGACGGCTTTATCGTTGTGTTCAACACAGGTGAGGGAGACGGAAACAGAAATCTTGCAATTTCAACTCACGGCAAGGGTATTGACCTTCTCACTGATATGGAAATAGATGTGATTATCGAAATGATGATTACTCCCATTAAAAACGGTGATTTTGCAGGTGCCTTTGATAATTTCGTTTCTGAGTGTGAAAATGCTGTTGATACAAGCGTTTCTCTTCTTGCTATACCTCTTGCAATTGCAATAGGCTTCGGTCTTGCCTTCCTTATTGTGAAGATTCAGGCTTCAAAGCTCAAGACTGTGGTACAGAAGGCAGATGCAGCTGATTATGTAGGCAATGTTGTGCTGACTTATCAGAATGACCAGTTTATGTACAGAAATGTAACAAGCTCACCAAAAGCAAAGAGCGACTCAAGCTCAACACATACAAGCTCCTCAGGCCGTACCCACGGAGGCGGAAACAAGAGCTTCTGATAAACATATTAAACGGTGTATATTTATTGTACACCGTTTAATAGCTTAGAAAGGATAATAAATATGGCAAAGAAAATTATAGGTATTGTATTGATTGTAATCGGTGTCTTTACCGCTGTTTTAGGTATCAAGGCAATGGGGCAGGCTCCCGAATCAGAAGAAAAGCTTAAAAATGCAGTTTATGTTGCCGATGCAAAGGTTTATCCTGAAAACGAGGGTAAGATTGTTATTGTACCCGGTAAAATTGAAGCTGAGCTTCCTTTGGTTGATGTGAAAACAGGCTTAAAGCTTCCCACAATCAAGGCGACAAAACAGAGCTGGTACGCAGTGGGTGTAAAGTCTGTGGATACAGGCTATGACTGGTCGTGGGTGACTGACGGAGCAACTCAGACGCTCACAGCAGAATGCAGTGTAGGTGAATTCAAGCTTTATGAGGGTATGCTCAACGGACTTGCTGTAAGTGAAGATTACAAGGATTTTGAAAAAAGCAATCTCAAAGAGGCAGGCTTAATGAATTATTATGCTTATGTTGTTACCGACGGTGTTTATATCAGCGACGACAAGGGCGGACATACACGCTATAAAGACGAATATGAAGGTGCTGTAAGATATAAGTACAGAATTATGCCTATGGACGGTGAACTCGAATATACATTTGTAGGTGTTCAGAAAAACGGCGCACTTGTCAGAGACGATTCATTGGGTCTGATAGCTTCAACTGAGGGTATTCTCAGCTTTGATGATGTACTTGCAAAGAATGAAAGCAACAGTGCAGCAGGTAATATTTTCGCATTTGTGACTGCAGCTCTCTTTATCGGCGGCGGTGTTGTTTGCATCGTTGTTAAAAAGAAGGAAGAAAATTAATCAGGAGGCTCAAAATGGGACTTTTCGATAAATTAAAGACCAACCCTGCGCCCACACCTCAAACGGTTCAGGGAGGCACAAACAAAAGTGTTAAGATCACTTTCAGTTCACTTCCCGAAAGCTACGAAGCTTTCACGGCTTTACCTGAAGCAAAAATGGATAATCCCTTCAGCACGGCGGCTCTTAGCGTACTTGCTTTCTGTTTTTATCCTGAAAACAAAGATATGTCACTTAAGATGCTGGACTTTTTAAGAGGCCCGAGACCGCTTAGTGTAATGGATAAGCAATTTATTGCAGATCGTTTCAGAGATAAGGACTATGTGCCCCGCTCATATTTTGAGGGAGCAACACCAAATAATAACTATCTTCCCTCTGAGCCTTATTCAATAGTTGTAAGTGAGAATCCATACTCATATCAGAATGAGGGTTATGCAACGCTTTATCTTACATCGGGCGGTGCAGACAGTCCGAGAAGTGTTCAGTTAAGACTCGGCAAAGACGGCAAGTGGTATCTTTGGGAGCAATATCTTTTAGCTGATATCCGAAAGCCTGAAAGTGAAAATCCTTGGGCGTGAAAGGAAGAGTAATATGAAAAAATTTATGGTTATTGCTATGGTGCTTCTCAGTCTGCTGTTTCTCGCATCCTGCGGTGGCGACGGTGAAGATCTGACCACAACAGTACCCTCAACAAAAGAAACAACCACAGAACCTGCAACTGAATCAGAGAGTGCAAAAGCTCTCGCTGAATTCAGAAAGCATATGAAAGATGAAAACTATATCTGCGGTGTTGCATACTTAGGCTATTATCCCGAAGAAATCGGCAACATTATTGAAGATTTACAGTACAAAGGCATCTATGAAAAGCACAGCTTTCTTAATGAAATCAAACGCAAGAATTTCTACTCCTTAGAGGGAAGAGAGCTTTATGCCGTAATTCCCGCCGAGGGTGTGAAGATAGCCGTTAATGAATATGCTTTTGATGAAGAGGCCAACGGCTCGGTTGTGAGAAATCTTGCAGAAAGCAGTGAAACGCCTGTCTTTATAAGAGGTAATATCAGCGACATTATGCCTAATATTCAGGTTGTGATCACTACCGATGACGGAAAGACACAGGAATACTATCCCTCGTTGAGCCTTGAAAACGGTGCTCTCAGCAAAGCTCAGCAGATTTACGATTTCACACCTTATGATTCAATCGGCGGACACTTTGAAAACAACGGTGAAGATACCGAAGGTCAGCTTGGATTCATCGGTTCATGGTGGGGCGAATATACCATGAATGATGAGCTTCTTACACTTACAATGGAGCTTACCTCTGACGGTATGGCTACTTACGGTTACGGATATGGTAACAGTGATCTTCTGGAATATTTTGAAGGCTCATGGTTCTACGAGCCTGAAGATGAAATGATTCTTGATATGTACGGCGGCCCCTTCAGCTTTGACGGAAGTGAAGCCGACAATGACGGGAAGTACGAAACAGACATAACCTTAAGATGGAGCTATGACGAAGATTCGGACAAGCTTACATTGACACATGTAAGCGGTGGAGTGCTTCTTAGCGGTACAGAGGGCGAAAGCTTTACCTTCCAAAAGATGGAGTAACATAAAACACATATTTAAACCTCTTGTTATAAGGGCGTATAGCTGCTGAATAACGGGAGGTTTTTTGTTTAAATCTTGACTTATTTGTGGTGACAGCTTTTAGCGGCGCTATAATTTTTAAACACACACATTTTGTTTGTGTAATTATTTTTCTCAGCGTATTGACTAAAATGCCAAGTTGTGATAGAATACATTTTGTTATGCGGATGTGGCGGAATTGGCAGCATCATCGCCGAAACGCTCCCTGTGGGAGAAGAAGTGAGGGGATGATGGCGCAGCGGTCAAAATTCTTCAGCGCCCCAAGCTGAAAAGAATTTTGGGAACCGCAAGAGTCACGCGCACGCTACCGTTGAGGTAGAAACTAACTAAATATGCGGATGTGGCGGAATTGGCAGACGCGCTAGATTCAGGTTCTAGTGAAAGTTAATTTCATGTGGGTTCAAGTCCCGTCATCCGCACCAAAACTCAGCAGCTGAAAGGTTGCTGAGTTGTTTTTTGTCATAAAAAAGAACCTTACCGTAATGATAAGGTTCCTGTTACTTAATATGAAGCGTTGATAATGTCAATCATTAACTGTTGTGCGTCCTTTGCCTCAGGTGTGGGGAAAAGGGGATAGGGGTGGTCAAGGTTGTCTTCTACAATATATGTGTGCTCAATACCTTGTTCACAGAGAAGCTTGTCGAATTTTTCAATATCGGGATAAAGCATATCCTTTGTTCCGGTGAAAAGTGTGATTCTGCCAAGGTTTTCAAATGTGCCGAAAATCGGGCTTACCATAGGGTCGTGAACGTCTCTTTCAGCCGCCCAAAGCTTACCGATGTCCTTGCAACCGTAAAGACCGAGCATGGGGTCAATTTCGGCGATTTCTTCAATGCCTTCTGTCTCCATTGAAACATCCAGCCACGGAACAATAAGGAAGAGATCTTCAGGCTGAATTAGCTCAGGATAATCGTCACGGAGTATCTGTGCAAGTGCAAGCGACATACCGCCGCCTGATGAGTCGCCCATAAAGATAATATGCTCAACGCCTTCTCTTGTGGCAAGATCCTGATAAAACTCAATCATTTTCTCATATGATTCGTCACAGGTATAATTAGGTACCTTGAGATAAATGGGAACTATAACAGGACAGTTGGTCTGCTGAGTGAGGTTGTTGATAAGATTCCAGTGATACTTGAGGGGATTGTTCAGATATCCGCCTCCGGGGATGTATACTATAATAGTGTCATCAAAAGTTTCTTCATTTACATAGAACACTTGCATACCGTGTTCATGCTTGTCATATACAGGTACATCCATTTTTACTGCTGACGGAATCTCATAATCCTTGAGATTTTCCACTGCTCTTAGTCTGAGGTTATGTACATAGCCGTGTCCCTGCTCATAAATCTGATCTCTGTCAACGAGAATCATATACATTTCAGAAAGTGATGCCATTATCGAACGATCAAAATAGAACCATGAAATGCAGGAAAAAATGATTGCTATTGAGATTGCACAGCAAACACAGATAAGCAGAGCTTTTTTCCTTTTTTGTTTTTTTAACTTCATTTAAAATTCTCTCCTCTTAAAAAACACACAAAACATTTAGAATATGATGATTATAATTGTGAAATATGAACAAAGTGGAAACTAAGTGTTATTGTGGTGTAAAAGAGAGACAAAAAGGCGTAAAAAGTCGCTTTTCAGACACATCAGTACAGAATAGTTGAAGTAAAATAATATTTTTTTATGTGAAGCAAATTTTTTTGAAAAAGCTATTGACAAGCGGGTTTAATTGTGATAAGATAGCTAGGCAAATACGGAGAGATACCGAAGTGGTCATAACGGAACGGTCTTGAAAACCGTCGTACGTCCTGCGTACCGTGGGTTCGAATCCCACTCTCTCCGCCATTTTTTTATTTATAGCTTTATTTACTAAGGCACCAATGGAGAAGTACTCAAGTTGGTGACGAGGCGCCCCTGCTAAGGGCGTAGGTCGGGTAACCGGCGCAGGAGTTCGAGTCTCCTCTTCTCCGCCAAAAAAAAGACAACCTTATGGGTTGTCTTTTTTTATTCAATCCGAAGGATTGATATGTAATCGCCGCAAGGCGTATGTAATCAGTAACGCTGCATGTAATCACATCGGTGCATCCCTTCTTCGGATTGATTACATACCTTTCTGTGAAAGGGTTACATACATCCTATGTGATGATTACATTCCGTCTGCGACGGATTACATGCAATGCTGCGCATTGATTTTTGCGCATAATTGAATTTTTATGTAGTTTATGATACAATTAACTTTACCAATGGTTATTTTATATAAACTCATAAGGATGTGACAATGTGGAAATATATATCTGGATTTTTGTTGCTTTAATTCTTGAAGGATGCTGGTATCTTATGATAGCTATTTTAGGGTTGTTTCCGAAATTTCAGAGGAAATCCGTAGCAATTCTGAAAAAAGCCAGTTCCGTTAAAAATGTCCATTTAGGTCGCAATGGATCGGTGTTTATTCCAAATCTGACTGATTATACCTATGTTTATACCGTAAACGGCAAAGAATACAAATATTCTGGTCATATAACTCGCTCAAAAAGCAATTTGTTACCCAGGACTATACTTGTTTATGTAAAAGGCTTTCCACGTCATGCATATCCTGATAAATTCAATGGTATAAACGAATGGGCAATGGGATTTTGCTATATATTTATGGCTATAATCTTATTTGTCTGCATAAAATTTTCTTAATATAAATCGTAAGTTTTGATAGGTAGTTCTATTTTCATTAATACTTATTTGTCTTACAATATGTTTTACTTAAGAGCTTAATAAAAAACAGCGGATGAGGTTTTCTCATCCGCTTAAGTTTTATCTTATTTAATCTTTTCAAGAATAAGCTTAGCGCAATCAATCTGGTTGGGAATGTTGCCGTCTGTATCCTTGACTCTCCAGATGTCGGGTGTGATTTCGTCAGCAACGAAAATCTTACCTGTTTCATCATAACCAACTTCAATCTTGAAGTCGATGAGCTGAAGGTTCATTGAAGCAAGTTCTTCCTTAAGAACTTCACCAACTCTGAGAACTACGTTCTGAGCTTCTTCGTACTGACCTTCCTTAAGAATACCTTTCATAAGGCAGATTCTTTCGCTGATAAGGGGATCGCCCTGAATGTCATCTTTAAGAGTAACTTCAGCGTAGGGAGGATTGAAGGGAATGCCTTCTTCAAGAGTGAATCTGCGGCACATGCTGCCTGCAGTGAAATAACGAACGATGAATTCAAGACGGGGTACTGTAAGGTTGCGAACCTTCATAAGACCCTGTTCTACATCAGCACCGAGGTAATGAGTGGGGATGCCGTTCTTTTCCATAAGCTCAAAGAAATACTTTGAAACTTCAAGACCAACCTTGCCCTTGCCTTCAACGCTGCCGCCTACTGTGTTTGAGCCGGGATCGAATACGCCGTTTTCGCCTGTAGCATCATCCTTGAAGAAAAGATGTACAATGCCGGTTTCTTCGTCGAGCATTACGTTCTTTGTTTTACCTTCATAAAGCTTTTTCATTTTTTGACACTCCATTCTTAAAGTTGAGTACTTTACCGACAAATTATATCACACTTATATACGTTTTTGCAATAAAAATTTACTATATAATTTTCTAATATTTTAAAATATTTTTCTGCAATTTTTATTTATTTTCTTCAAAGAGTGTTCCGTCGGGGTCATACATCATATAATGATTGTGAATTTTCTCTCTTTTCCAATAGTCAGCTTTGATTGTTCTGAAGCCAAGCTTTTCATAGAATTTAACGTTATCGGGGTTCTGTGCTTCAAGACCAAGCTTGTAGCCCTGAGGTACAAGGTCTTCAATACCTTTCTTGATAAGCGCTGTTGCAACGCCCTGACCCTGAAATTCTCTGCCTGTGAAAACAGGGGAGATGATAAGTGTATTTTCAGGGAAAACCTTTGTGTCAAGATGGCCGTATGCCATAAGTGTCTTGACTGTTGATTTTGCATAAAGAGCAAGGAATACCCAGTGAGGATACATCCAGAAATCAATGATGTCATATTCGTTATGAGCATCTCTCCATATGCAAAGACCTCTCTTTTCATCGTCTTCATAAATGATGTCTTCTCTGTTTGAGGTTGCAAGACGCTCAATCATAAAGTGATAAACATACTTTTTTCTCCAGTATTCACTTTTGGTTGCATATGAATGTACAGGGTCATCAACATAGCTGTCCGCAGCCATTCTTGCATAGTACTGAAGCTCTTTTCGGGTTAATTTTTTTTCTCTTTTCATAAGTTTTACCTCTTAATTTTTATCTGTGATTGAAACAAGACCGTTGAATACACCCACATAAGCTGTGCCGTTGGGTCCTATTGTAATGGGACCGTAGCTGTTGTTCCAGTTTCTGCCTGTACCTGTAAGCACCTTGTATACAGTTTCACCTGTTTCAAAGTCGATGGCAGTAAAGTACCATGCAACTGTTTTTTCGGGAATGTCCTCATTCTGCACACGGGTGTATACATAGACAAGACCGTTTCCGGCTGAAAGCTTGGGAACAACCGTTGCAGCTGCTTCCTGACTTTCCCATACTACAGAGCCGCCTGTACAGTCATCATTCATATCAAAGCGGGTGATGCCGGGATAGCTTGTGGGGTTTCCTTCAAGGAAGCCTGCACCTGAATCTGAGTAGTTGTTTTCTACAATAAAGGATCTGCCGTGAGCAATAAGGCTGTTTTCACTTACACTGTGACCTTCTTCAAAAAGAGGCTCGGTAACAATTGCTTCACCTGTGATTCTGTCATATACCACAAGGTTTACTCTGCCGTCAGCGTTGTCTGTTATGCCCACAAGCTTTCTGATGCTGCCGTCACTGCAGGGAACATCAAGAAGTGAGGGAGTTGTGCCGCTGCCCTGATTGATTGCACCGGGCTTCAGCGTTGTTCCACGGTCATAGACTGTTCTCCATGAATAGTAGGGTGTGCCGTCTTTCTTTACATCAAAACGGTACATTGCGTGGTCAGATACAATATACACTCCATCATCTGAAATTGCAAGACTGTTCTGAATTTCTTCGTTTTCAAGACGTATGAAATTTACCTCTTTTGTGTCGGGGTGAACATAACCCACTTCACCGGGACGGGTTACGAACCAGATTCTGCCCTCATAATCAGGGAAGGCGTCTGTAATATATGAGCCTTCGGGAAGTGATGAGCTGAGGTCATATTCCTTTTCGATTATCCACTGAGGCTTCTTTCCGCTTTCGTCAACCTTAAAAATCTGAATTTTGTTTTCACTGTTGCCGATAATGGGTCTGTCACCGTCGAGAAGGTGGAAATAAGCACCGCCTGAGGTGTCGCTTGAAATTGCGCTGAAATTGAGTGTTTTGATTGCCTCAATTGTGGAAGGACGCTGAGGAAGTCTTGTTTCAGCAAGAATTTCCAATGTGTCAGCATCAATAAGAAGAAGACGGAAGCCTACAACATTACCGCTGATACACATAATTCTGCCCTTGCTGTCAAAGGTGAGTGTTGCAACAAGACCGCCGAAAACATTCATTGAGCGTGATTTGACCTCAGGGTTAATACCGAGAGGGCCGTTATAATTGTATGTACCCGTGTTGTATGAGTTGCCGTGCATACCGTTTGTGCCTTCCTTTGCAAGGAAGGGATGCTGAGGTACATTAACCTCACTGAGAGGCTTTGAAACTGCAGGCGCACCGTAATAATCGGGACATTGTCTGCTCTTGAGCGGTTGTCTGATTGCACCGCCGGGACTTGTGAAAAGCATAACGATTGATGTCAGAAAGGTGAACACCTTAAGAAAAATCTGCTTCATTATGAAGTTCCTCCTTTTAGTCGGGAATGTATAATCTTAATTATGAATAAATTATATATCAGACTATGTAGAAAAATGTGAATAAATTGCAAAAAAACACTTGACATAATGAACGGCTTGTGGTATTCTCTACTGCAATAGCCCTATGAAACTTTCGGAATCATATGATTTATCCTGAAGAAACCGGAAGCGGAGGAGGCTCTGGAGAATCTCATTCAATTGAGTGCCCAAGGTGCAAGGCGGTTTTTCCGCTGAATCTCTCAGGCAAAAGGACAGAGCAGATGAACATAATTGAATTATGAGTAAATCTGTTTTTCTATCTTTGTTTTTCAGACCGCCTTCAGTAATGAGGGCGGTTTAAATTTTTATTATATGAGGTATGGAATTATGGACACATTACTCGCAATTGTTCAGAAGATAAACTTCTATCTTTCTGACTACATTCTTATCGCCCTTCTTGTGGGCACAGGTCTTTTCTTTACAATAAAGACCCGTTTTGTACAGGTAAGATGCTTCCCCGAAGCTATGAAGAGAGCTTTTGGCGGAATTAAATTCATGGGCGGAAAGCAGCAGGGCGGTTTAAGCTCATTCCAGGCTCTTGCAACTGCAATTGCAGCTCAGGTAGGTACAGGTAACATTGTCGGTGCCTGCGGTGCTATTCTTGTAGGCGGCCCCGGTGCAATTTTCTGGATGTGGATTATTGCCTTCTTCGGTATGGCAACAATTTATGCTGAAGCAGTGCTCGCTCAGGAAACAAGAACAGTAAACGAAGACGGTACAGTTTACGGCGGTCCTGTTTACTATATCCAGAAGGCATTCAAAGGTAAGCTCGGTAAGGTCCTTGCAGTATTCTTCGCAGTTGCAACTGTTCTTGCTCTCGGCTTTATGGGCAGCATGGTGCAGTCAAACTCAATCGGTGCAACATTCAACGAAGCCTTTAATATTCCTTCCTGGGCAGTAGGTATTGTTGTTGCTCTTCTTGCAGGCTTCATCTTTATCGGTGGTGCAGACAGAATTGCTTCAGTAACAGAAAAGCTTGTTCCCGTAATGGCTCTTCTTTATATTGTGGGCGGTCTTGCAGTTCTTGCAATTAACTTCAAAAATGTTCCCGAAGCATTTGCAATGATTTTCAAATATGCTTTCACTCCCAATGCTATTATCGGCGGTTCAATCGGTGCTGCTCTTAAAACAGCAATCAGCCAGGGCGTAAAAAGAGGTCTTTTCTCAAACGAAGCAGGTATGGGTTCAACACCCCACGCTCACGCTCTTGCAAAGGTTGAAAAGCCTCATGATCAGGGCGTAACTGCTATGGCAGGTGTTTTCATCGACACATTCATCGTTCTTACAATGACAGCTCTTGTTGTTATTTCAACACTTTATGCAGGTGACGGAATTCTCGCTTCAGGTGCTGCAGAAGGTGTTTCAAAGGCTAATATGGCTCAGCTTGCTTTCGGTGAAGCTTTCGGCTCAAAGGCTGGCAGTATCTTCGTTGCAATCTGTCTTCTCTTCTTTGCTTTCTCAACAATTATCAGCTGGAATCTCTTCGGCAAGGTTAACGTTGTTTATCTCTTCGGCAAGAAGTCAGAAAAGATTTATGCCGTTATCGCTGTAATCTTCACCTTCCTCGGCTCATGTCTTTCAAATGACCTTGTGTGGGAGCTTACAGATATGTTCAACCAGCTTATGGTTCTTCCCAACGCACTTGCACTTCTCGCACTTTCAGGCATTGTAGGCAAGGCTTGTAAGGATGCATCAGCAAAACGCAAATAATTATGAAATTCAGCAGGGTGCCGTTTCAACATCTCCCATTATGTAATATTTTTCACACCACACCACAAACGACACCCTGATTTTTAAAATCAGCAAGCAGATTTTCTTTGAGTTGTCTGCTTGCTTTTTTTGTTGTTTTAGTATACAATATTTGTTGTGCATAAAACAAAAAAGGAGTATATAAAATGAAAAAGATTGACAAAGTTACACCTATAGCTGTTATACTTTCTCTTGTTATTGCTTATTTTCTTCTTCCCACAGAAATCGGAATCAATGTGAAGGTTGAAGGAAAGCCTGTGAATTCTGTTGGTGTTCAGAGTCCCGTAACTGAGGCAGCGAAGCCTCAGACAACCGCACCTCAGATAACACAGCCTGAAGTAACAAAGCCTGCTGAAGACAGCAAAACAGAAGAAGGCACAAAAACAGATAAGCCTGAATCCGTAAAAGAAATTATCGATCAGTATACACTTCTTGTTGACAAATTCAAAAAAGAAAAGCCTGCTTATACTAAGAAGGAATTTCAGGCACTTCCCGAAGAATACCGTAACTTCGGCGGCCCTATCAATACAGTTCTTAACATTGCATCAGGTTATATGGTAACGGAAGAGGAAGCAGAAGAGCTTATAAGAGCAAACGGAGCTGCTGAAATTCTTAATGATGTACCCATTCACAACAGCGAGAAGGGTTGCGTGCTTACAGATTATGATGCAGTTGAATGGGCAAAGTGTGAAGACAACGGTGACGGTACATATAAAATCAGCTTCAGCCTTAAAGAAGAAGTGAACGCAGAGCCCACACCTGCTGACACACTTGTTCCTCCTTCGGCACACGGTGCAGTAATGCAGCCTATGGCTTTCAAGGACATCAAAACTGAGGTTGACAATGTTGTAAGTAAAGTTCCCGGTGTAAGTGTAGACCGTTTTGAGCTTATTTACCGTGAATGTGTGTTCAGCTGTGTTTATAATCCTCAGACCGATGAAGTGCAGTCAATCACACATAATATCGTAATTGATATTGTTGCAAAGGCAAAGGTGTTCACCGCAGATATTGACGGCACAGCAAGACTTACAAACGATATGCTTATCTATAATATTACATGGTAAAGGAAAGCTGACAATGGAGAAAATTGTACTCGGAAAAAACAGCAGAGTGTTATTTATCGGTGACAGCATAACTGATATAAAGTTCAATTTCAGAATGATGTCAAAAATTAAAGGCAGGAACATATATGCTCTTCAGCTCAAAAAGAGATTCAGAAAATACAGCAAAGATATTCATGTTGATATCAAAGGTATTGCAAGCAACAGAACCTACCATCTTTATGACAGACTTACAAAAGACTGTATAAACCTTAAGCCTGATGTAATCATTATGCTTATCGGTGTAAACGATGCATGGGAAAACTACGGGCCGGAGAATTATCCGCCGCTTCTCAGACCGATGGAGCCTCATATGCGTGAGGTCTACCGTCGGATCAAGGCTGAGCTGCCGGATACACAGGTTCTTTATCTGATGCCGTTTCTGATTGATGCAGTTGAAGAAAAGCTTCCTTTCCACAAAACTCTTGACGAGTTCCGTGAGGTGCTTAAATCTCTTGCAGAAGAAAACGGTGCATTGGTTCTTGATTTGCAGAAAGTGTTCTATGATGAACAGAAGAATACTGAGCCTAAAAAACTTGCAGTTGACGGTATTCACCCCACAAATCTCGGACATAAGGCAATGGCGGATGCCATTGAAAAAATGATAGCTTACAGATAAAACTAAAACTGTTGCACTCTCTTAAGAATGCAACAGTTTTTGCTTATTTTATGTTTGCGAAGATTTCTTCGGCAATTGCTTTTGCACCCTCGTTATTCGGGTGAACATGGTCTTTTCCGAAAAGGTCACGTCTGTTTTCGGTGAGGTTGTTAATTTCAATTACGGGTAAGCTTCTCTCTTTTGCAATGTTACGGATAATGTCAGCCACGGCTTCTACATATGTCGGCTGAACATCATAACTTGTAAGTCCCTCTGTGATTCCGTCAGGGAAAAAGGCTGTAGCTACAGTGCATAAATATACGGTCGGCTTTTTGCCTTTCTGAAGATATGAGTCGAGAAGCTTGTTATAGGCTTCTGTGAATTTTTCTTCGCCCTGCCAGTTTTCAGGCTTTGTGTCATTTGAGCCCAACATAAAAACAAGTATATCTGCCTCATAATCCAGAGATTCTCTGTAAGCCTTTGTTTCTGTATATGGCTGGTCACCTGAATCCTGTACAGTGCTTCCGCTGATACCGAAGTTACATACGTGATAGCTTTCTCCCATCATACCGCTGAGAAGGGCAGGATAGCTGCTTTTGCGGCCGAGGTTGTATCCGTAGGTTACGCTGTCACCTACACAGGCAACCTTTATCTGTCCGTCTTTGTAAGCAGGGTTTGTTCTGATGTCGGTAAGACCGTGAGTAAAGAAGAATGCGAAGACAGAAAGTCCGAGAGCAATTGCTGCAAGAATAACGGCTATAAATTTCACTGACTTTGATCTGAACATAGAATTACCTCTTTTCATCAATAAATATCTGCTATTATACTATCGTAAAACAAAGTATGTCAAGGTAAATTGTGAACACAGAAATAAAATTATGAATATATTTTCTGTGTGCCTTGCAAAAAAGTTTTCAACCATTTTATACAATTTTTGATAAAATATACGAAATATAAAATGTTTATTCAAAGTAATTGAATTTTTTTTACTGTAGGTATAAAATATTTCGTAAACAATTTAATATAATTGTATAAATTCAAAAATTCTGAGTCTTGATAACAGACTTTAATAAAGGAGTTTTCTTAATGAATTACGTTGAAAGAGTAATTAAACATGTTTCAGAAAAAAGCGCACATCAGCCTGAATTCGTTCAGACTGTAACTGAAGTTCTTCAGTCACTTGTTCCCGTTGTTGAACAGCACCCCGAATATGAAAAGGTTGCACTTCTTGAAAGAATTGTTGAACCCGAAAGACAGATTGCTTTCCGTGTTACATGGACAGACGATGCAGGCAAGGTTCACGTTAACAAGGGCTTCAGAATCCAGTTCAACGGTGCTATCGGTCCCTACAAGGGCGGTCTTCGTTTCCATCCCTCAGTTTACACAGGTATTATGAAGTTCCTTGCTTTTGAGCAGACCTTCAAAAACAGTCTTACAGGTCTTCCCATCGGCGGCGCTAAGGGTGGCAGTGACTTCGATCCCAGAGGTAAGAGTGACAGCGAAATTCTTCGCTTCTGTCAGGCATTTATGACAGAGCTTCAGCGACACATCGGTCCTGACGTTGACGTTCCCGCAGGTGACCTTGGCGTAGGTGCAAGAGAAATCGGTTACCTCTACGGTCAGTACAGAAGAATCAGAGGTGCTTTCGAAAACGGCGTACTTACAGGTAAAGGTCTTTCATATGGCGGCTCACTCATCAGACCTGAAGCAACAGGCTACGGTGCAGTATACTATACAGAAAAGGTTCTTGAACACTTCGGTGAAGAAATCAAGGGCAAGACAGTTGCAGTTTCAGGCTTCGGTAACGTTGCATGGGGTGTTATCAAAAAGGTTAACGAGCTCGGCGGTAAGGTTGTAACAATCTCAGGTCCTGACGGCTATGTTTACGATCCCGGCGGTATCTGCACAGAACAAAAAATCAACTTCCTTCTTGAAATGCGTGCTTCATGCCGTGACAGAGCTGAAGACTATGCTGATAAGTTCGGCGTACAGTTCTTCCCCGGTGAAAAGCCCTGGGGCGTAAAGGTTGACATAGCTATGCCTTGCGCAACACAGAACGAAATCAATATGGCAGAAGCTGAAAAGATGGTTGCTAACGGTGTACCTTACTACATTGAGGTTGCTAATATGCCCACAACAAATGAAGCACTCAGCTTCCTTATGAAGAACTGTAAGGCAGTTGGTCCCGCAAAGGCAGTTAACGCAGGCGGTGTTGCAGTTTCAGCTCTTGAAATGGGCCAGAACTCAATGAGATACAACTGGACAGCTGAAGAGGTTGATGCAAAGCTCAAGCAGATTATGATTGACATCCATAACAACTCAGCTGCAGCTGCTGAAGAATACGGCTTCGGCTACAACCTTGTTGCAGGTGCAAACATTGCAGGCTTCCTTAAGGTTGCAGATGCAATGATGGCACAGGGCGCTATCTAAGCTCAGACTGCCGATAACGGCACAAGAACAGCAACGAAGCATATTTATAAAAGCATATTAAAATCGGTCAGAATGTCGAATTCTGACCGATTTTCTTCGTTGCTTCGGACTTTTTTTGCCCCCTCGCGGTACCAATGTACAGCTTCGGGGCAAAGAAAAGCCCGTCTTGCACCATTCTCGGTAGCCTGAGATGTCGGATAACGGCACAAGAACGGTAAAAATATAATGAAAGGTCGGATTTTAAAGTTCCGACCTTTTTCTATTGCAAAAAAATGTAACTGTGATATAATTATAATGAAATTTTATGCCGTGAGGTACATACTATGAACAACAGACCTGTTACAGCTATAATAGTAGGTGCAGGACACAGAGCCTTTGTTTACAGCGAGCTTGCAAAGGTGCGCCCTGACCTTCTTAAAATTGTCGGTGTTGCTGACCCGAATGCCGTACGCCGCAAAAAAGCAATGGAATATTTCGGCTTTTCCGAGGATATGTGCTTTGAAACTGCCGAAGAGCTTGCAACAAAAGGCAAGCTTGCCGATGCAATTATCAACGGAACCATGGATGAACAGCATATTGAAACTGCCGTGCCTCTTCTTAAGGTCGGCTATGATATGCTTCTTGAAAAGCCTTTTGCAGTAAACGAGGATGAAATGAGATATCTCGTTGAGGTTGCAAAAGAAAACGGCTCAAAGGTAATGATCTGTCACGTGCTCCGCTACACTCCCTTCTACTACGGAATCAAGGAGAGAATTGCCAAAGGTGAAATCGGTGACATAATAAATATCCAGACCTGTGAGCACGTTTCATATCACCACCTTTCAACCTCTTATGTAAGAGGAAAGTGGGCGAACAGTGACAAGTGTCACACCACAATGCTTCTTGCAAAGTGCTGCCACGATATTGATATGATGATGTGGATGCTCAGCGAAACAAAGCCTGTTTCAATCAGCTCCTTCGGTGGAAAATATCAGTTCAGACCTGAAAATGCACCTGAGGGAGCAGGCACAGTCTGTATGAAGGACTGTCCCCATGTTGACACCTGCGTATACTCAACAAAGCGTCTTTATATAGACCATCCCGACAGATGGAGCTTCTATGTGTGGGATGCTCTTGAGCATCTTGAAAATCCCACAATTGAGGATAAAATTGCTCTTATGAAAACCGACAACCCCTATGCACGCTGCATTTATAAGTGCGACAACAATGTTGTTGACCATCAGAGTGTGCTTGTGAATTTTGAAAGCGGTGCAACAGGTACACATAATATGGTGGGTGGTTCAGCTGAACCCAGACGAAACATTCACATTGTCGGCACAAAGGGAGAACTTTTCGGTAATTTTGAAGAATCGAAATTCACCGTGCTTAAAATCAATCCTTCACCTGATGCACATCATGAGGAATGTGATGTTGAGGTTGTTGACCTTAATGTAAGCGGTGATATGGTCGGTGCTTACGGCGGTCACGGCGGCGGAGATGAAAGACTTTCTGAAGACTTTGTAAAATTCCTACGTGGCGAAGAGCCGTCACTTGCCTGCACATCAATTTTCGATTCTGTTGCAGGTCACCTCTGCGTTTATCTTGCTGATAAATCAAGAGAAAACGGTGGTATCCCTCAGGCAGTTCACCTGTAACTTGCCAAAAGTGTATTAATATGGTATAATAATCAGCAGAAAAAATTAATGGAGGTTGTTTTATGAACAAAAGAATCAAAAGCTTAGTGTTCCTTATGCTCGTTGCAGTTCTTTCAATGGTTTGTGTAATGAGCTCTTCAGCATTGGATATTCCCAAGGAAATTGCCTCAGCAACCACAAAATCAATTGTTGCTCCCGAAATTCAGATTACCGGCGGCGGAATGAACATCAAGCCCGGTGAAACTCTTCAGCTTACTGCAAAGCTTGTGGGTGCAACAGGAAATCCCCAGATCAAATGGACATCATCTGAGCCTGAGTATGCAACAGTTGATGAAAACGGTAAGGTTAAAGCTCTCAAGGTGGGCAGAACCGTAATTACTGCAACTGCAAAGGTTAACGGTAAGAACGTTTCGGGCAAATATGCAGTTAACGTTGTTGCAAGAGAAAATCTTCTCAGAAACTACCTTACCGAACATCAGGTGCTCAGCTATATGTACAGCACAGTAGACGATTACTACTACACAGACGACAAAAACGCATGGCAGGATGCTTTCGGCTTTGCAAGAATCTATGACCTTGTTTCACCTTACTTCGTACTTGAATATGACTATATCAGAGTTTTCTTCCCGTATGACGGTCAGGACTTTATGGTTCAGCTCTGGAAGGGTCAGTACGGCTATGTGTTCTACGGCGGTGAAATCGGTATCTACCACAAGAACCACAGCGACAAAGCACCCGGTATGATGACTTTCTTCAAGTGTGCAGATGAAAAATACTGGCCTTATATGACAATGAGTGTATACCATCAGGAGCTTAACGGTGAATATGTACGTGAGTTCACCAGAGAATATGACAAATACTGGTGGTGCACAGGCTTCAAGAACGGCCATCTCAGAGTTGTTGAGCCTGCAGACGAGCTCAGAATTGTTGCAAGACTTACAATGAACGACAAAGAAATGGCAACTCTCTTTGCAGACGGCCTTGAGGATTGTGGCTTCAAGAGAGCAGAAACAATCGAAGATATGGAGCTCGACGGATTCTATCACAAGGGTAAGGATGTCTACTTTGCATGGCAGAATATTTCAGAGGCTGAAAACACAATGCCCTTAAAGCTTACCGTAGCAGCAATGGCACTCTTCAACGTTTACGGCTTCTTTGCAGCAATGTTCCTTCTTCCCATTGCAATTCCTCCCATGCTTCTTGTAATGCTTGTTCTCTGATTATAATTCAATGAAAATAAACTGTCCTGATGCTCAGGGCAGTTTTTACTTTACAAGAAAAGACAAATATAGTATAATTTAATTGAAAAAGGAGGTGGCGGAATGATTATTCTCGGCTTTGATATCGGCGGTACAAAATGCGCTGTTGTGACTGCTGAATGGGACGGTGAAAATGTAACCTTACTTAAAAAGAAAAAGTGCGAAACCGATTTATCCGTAAAGCCTGAAGAAATGATTTCAAGGCTTATTGAAATGGCTGACGGAATCATAGGGGAGAAGATAGATGCAATCGGAATTTCCTGCGGAGGACCGCTTGACTCTGAAAAGGGTATGATTCTTTCTCCGCCTAATCTTCCGGGATGGGATAAGGTTGAAATTTCAAAGCTTCTTTCGTCACATTACGGTGTACCTGCAAGGCTTCAGAATGACGCCAACGCCTCAGCAGTTGCTGAGTGGAAATTCGGTGCCGGCAGGGGTACGGATAATATGATTTTCCTCACCTTCGGAACAGGTCTTGGCGCAGGGCTTATTCTTGGCGGCAGACTTTATTGCGGTGCAAACGGCAATGCAGGAGAAGCGGGACACATAAGGCTTTCTGAAAACGGCCCTGAAGGCTACGGAAAAAAAGGCTCTTTTGAAGGCTTCTGCAGCGGCGGAGGTATCAGAAGACTGGGCCTTACGGTGGCTGAAAGAAAAATGAGCGAGGGTACAGAACCCTCATATATGAAAAACGGTGCGGAAAATGTCAGCGCAAAATCAATTGCAGATGCGGCAAGAAACGGTGATGAAACGGCTAAAGAGGTTTACAGAATCTGCGGCGAAAATCTCGGCAAGGGTCTCTCGGTGCTTATTGATATACTGAATCCAGAAAGGATAGTTATAGGCAGCATTTTTGAAAGGGCGCACGACCTTTTATGGAAGCACGCAGAAAAGGTTATTGAAAAAGAAGCTCTTTCAGTGAGCTGTAATTGCTGCAGCGTTGTACCTGCAAAGCTTGGAGATGAAATCGGTGATTATGCTGCAATCGGTGCGGCACTTTCGTGAGGTGGAAAGAATGATAAATGAACTTACAGACAGATATCCTCTTCTGAAAAGCTCAGAGTCTCAGATTGAAGCGGCTGTTTCGATGGTTATTGACTGCTACGAGAATAAGGGTAAGCTTCTTCTTTGCGGAAACGGTGGCAGCAGCTCAGACTGTGAGCATATTTCAGGTGAGCTTATGAAAGGATTTCTTAAAAGAAGACTGCTTTCAGAAGAAGAAAAACGGCAGATGACCGAAAAATGTCCCCAGCTTGAAGAAAGCGAGCTGAAGCTTCTTCAGAGCGGACTTCCTGCAATTCCTCTTACCTCATTTTCAGCACTCAACACAGCCTTCGGCAACGATGTTTCATCTGAGCTAAGCTTCGCTCAGGGCGTTCTGGCTTTAGGTGTAGAAGGGGACGTGCTTTTTGCAATCAGCACATCGGGGAACGCAAAGAATGTGGTTGCAGCGGCAAAGGTTGCAAAAGCAAAGGGCATGAAGGTTGTAGCTCTCACCGGCAAGGACGGAGGAAAGCTGAAAGCTTTTTCCGATGTTGCAATATGCGTGGATGAAAGTGAAACCTATAAAATTCAGGAGCTTCACCTTCCGGTGTATCACTATATTTGTAGTGAGGTTGAAAAGCATTTTTTTGAAATATGATAAAATTTAAAGCGGAGTGATTTCACTCCGCTTTTGAATTAAAAATTATCTAAAATATATTGCTTGGTGGATGGAGTTGTTGGTGGCGTATCAATCATGAAAAATTCTTTGGCAGGAACGGGGTCTTTTTCATAATCCACAAGTTTTGCTCTACGCTTTTCAAGTGGATTTCGTTTTTCCCATTCTATAAACGCAAGCAAACGCTCTTTTATTAAAGATTTGTTTGTCCATTCTTCGCACCATTGCTCAAATTTTTTCATTATTTCTTCAGGTGTTGTTTGCTCGATTTGTGTCATATAGTGACCGCGAACATGCATATCAGATGGAATTGCATTAATACGAATACTTGGTCTTATATAATATGTTTCTTTTGAAAAACAACTGCCTTGCACATAAAAATAAAGTGTAAAGTCACCGATGTCTTTTATCCAAGTTTTATTTTTCTTCTTAAACCCTTTTGCTTTCAAATAAGGTTTTACATATTCAATTAATTCTTCTTCCGGTAAAAAGTTTTTCATTGAATCACCGCCTTTAATTCATTATATCATTCTAAACTCAAAAAGTAAATCTCACAGTATAAATCCCCACAAATAACAAATACTACTACCACAATTTGATTTTTTTACGTAGGGGCGTGCATTGCACGTCCGAAAAAATGTCGCCCCTGCAAGTGTGAATGAGGAGAGATTTATATATGAAAGCAACAGGAATAGTCCGCAGAATTGACGACCTCGGCAGAGTCGTTATCCCTAAAGAAATCCGAAGAACCATGCGCATACGTGAAGGTGATGCACTTGAAATCTACACCCAAGCTGACGGTGAGGTTATCTTCAAAAAGTATTCACCAATCGGTGAGCTCGGCCCCTGCACTCAGCAGTATGCTGAGGTGCTCAACCGTACAACAGGTATGACCGCTGTTATCTGCGACAGAGATCATATTATCGCAGCAGCAGGTATTCCAAAAAAAGAAGCGCTGGGAAAAAGAGTTTCACCTCTGCTTGAAAGCTATATGGAACGCAGAAGCTTTTACAGTTATGCAGTAGATAAAGAAAGCCTTTTTGCAAGTGAAGAGCTTGACCGTCAGGTGTCGGTGATGTGTCCCATAATCGGTGCAGGTGATGTTCTCGGTGCAGTTGCACTTCTCTGTGACGAAAGACCAAGCGTGCCGGGACAGACGGATATAAAGCTTACTCAGGTGGCCGCAGGCTTCCTCGGTAAGCAGATGGAAGAGTAATTAAATGCAAAATTCAGCCCCTTCAGGATTTTTTCTTAGGCAAAAAATCCAGCTCCCCCCTAAAGTGGGAGCCTGAGCAAAATGTAAAATTAAAAGGACGCCGAGGCGTCCTTTTGTGTTTTAGTCATTGATAAAGTGGCTCATAATGCTTGCACCGTTTTCGATGAAAATGCCTGTAGCCTTTGCAGTTTCCTCGTTGATGGTGTCAACACCGTTTTTCTCTGCACTCTTGTGATAAATCATATAAGGCACAGCGTCACGTGCGTGAGTCTTTGTAACAATAGGTGTGGGGTGGTCTGGGAGAATCATAATCTTGTAATCGTCATATTCCTCAAGACCTTCAAGAACTCTCTTAAGCACAAGCTCGTCAATAAGCTCAATTGACTTAACCTTGTTTTCGGGCTCGTCTCTGTGACCGCATTCGTCGGGAGCTTCAATATGAATGTAAACGAAATCCTTGCCGTCTTTGAGCATCTGAAGAGCACATTCAGCCTTGCCCTTAAAGTTTGTGTCAATGTAGCCGGTTGCACCGGGGACGTCGGGAGTTTCCATACCTGCGCTGATACCGATACCTTTGAGAAGGTCAACTGCAGAAATTACTGCGCCGTCAAGGTTGTAAAGGTCCTTGAAAAGGGGAAGAATAGGCTTGTTGCCCTCACCCCAGAGCCATATTGAGTTGCCGGGACGCTTGCCCTCAGCAATTCTCTTTTTGTTTACGGGGTGGTCTTTAAGCACATCATAGCTCTTTTTCATCATTGCGATAAGCTCAGCTGCATTCTCGTGGGTTGAAAGATATTCACCAACAACTCTGCCGCTGATGTCGTGGGGCGGTGTCATATTGCCGAGGTCAGTTGTACCTTCTGATACAACAAGACAGTGACGGTAGCTTACACCGCTGTAGTACTTATACTTTTCGTTGCCGAAGGCTTCTTCAACAGCCTTGATAAGCTCGGCTGCTTCTTCACTGCTGATGTCACCTGCAGAGTAGTCAACCATAGTTTTGTCACCGTAGTTTTCCTCGTCTGAAAGAGTAACAATATTGCAGCGGAGAGTAACATCATCATCCTTAAGCTTTACACCGATACTCACTGCCTCAAGAGGTGAACGGCCTGTGTAATACTTCATAGGGTCAAAGCCCATAACGCTCATATTAGCAACGTCGCTGCCCGGCTTGAGAGAGTCAGCAACAGTTTTAACAAGACCAACCTCACTCTTCTTAGAGAGTGCATCAAAGTAAGGCTTCTTTGCACACATCATAGGAGTTTTGCCGTCGAGAGCAGGTACGGGATAGTCAGCCATACCGTCATATAAAATTACAACATATTTCATTTGTCTGTCAACCTTTCCGATATAATTCTTAAACCTTAGCTCGGCTCCACTGAAGGGGAGCTGTCACAAAGTGACTGAGGGGTAAACAATACCAATATCTTTTTTATAATACCACAGACTTCTTTCTATTTCAATAAATCAGAGGGTAAATTTTGTCTGATTTCACCAAATAATATTATTGCAGGTGGCAAAATGTATATCAAAGCAAAAAAATCAAATAATTCATATAAAACTATTGACATTTTCAGAGTTTTGAGATAAAATATACGAGCTGTTAAAAAATGATCCATTAGCTCAGCCGGCAGAGCACTTGACTTTTAATCAAGGTGTCCGGAGTTCGAATCTCCGATGGATCACCAAAAAATAAGGACTTCCTGTGAAGTCCTTATTTTTTTATCTGCCGAGATTCCCACATTGCAAACTACCGAAGGATATGGTATAATCACTCCTGTAAGGCAAGAAGCACCTGACCCTTCACCTATTATTTTATATCATCGGAGGAATTGATATGGAATTATCAAAATATCTTTTTTGTTATTTTACGGGAAACCGTCCCGAGGAAGAAAGAATTCATTTTGCCCTTTCCGAGGACGGCTATAATTTCACCGCCGCAAATTCGGGCAACCCCGTAATCATACAGACAAAAGGTAAAAAATGCTGCCGTGACCCTTTTATTTTCCGCGATGAAGATAATGTATTCCATATCA
>JAZRJR010000010.1:0-22359 GCA_045645885.1 Acutalibacteraceae bacterium
TGCAACAATAACAACATTTCCTCATCTTATGGCAAAGGGTGATGCTGACGAAATTGCAGCCACAGACAAAAAAGAAATCTCACCTCTTTTCACCGGCGGTAAGGAAGACTGGATTTACAGCATGACTGCTCTTGCAGCACCCCACAACGGTACATCCTCATACAATACGGGTGAGGTTGAGCTTGACGAAAACGGTGAAGAAAAAATGGCAGATTACGATACTGCCGCTTACGATATGTATATTGACCACGCTCTCGAGCTTAACAAAAAGCTTACTATAAGCAACAAGACCTACTACTTCTCAATTCCCTGCTGTATGACAACTCAGAATGAAGAAGGAAACTGGGTACCGGACGAAAACAGAATGGAAAGTCTTTTTGTTGATTCTTCAAAGGAAATCGGTTCATTCACCGGCTACACAAAGGGTGGCTTCTATATTGATGAAAGCTGGCAGCCAAATGACGGCCTTGTAAATACCAACTCTGCAAAGGCTCCTATGTTTAACGCATCAAAGGACTTTGATGAGAATAACATCACCAAGGGTATCTGGAACATTATGCCCGTTTATGAAGGCGACCATATGTCACTTCAGGGCGGTATGACAAAGAACAATGATGTAAGACTTCTCTATGCAGAGCATCTTGACATGATAAATATGCTGTAAAAACTGAAAGTGCAGTCGGATTCGGCTGCACTTTTTTATGGATTGAATTTGCTGTATTGGTGTGGTATAATCAAATAAAATACGTGTTTAATTGCTATAAGCAGGAGGAGTTTAAAATGATTTTTATTTCACCTCAAAGCCATAAAGAATTGATTAATGATAAAAACAAACTTGTTTCAACAGACGGCAAAGAAAGTTATTCTGTAATTGAAGGTGTTCCTGTTTTACTTCCTGAAAAAACAAATCCTGATTGGAGTCGAGAACTCATTGAAATAATTTTTTGGGAATACCCTAATGTGATTGCAAAGATTTATGAAGAAATCAAGAAAGATAATGTTGCCGATTGGAACGAAGTATATCTTAAATATATAAAAGAAATACATAGCACAAAAGAAAATATTACAAACGCTTTTGAATCATACCGACAAAAAGCGACAGATATATGGATAACAGGTGATCAAAGCGGAAATATCACAAAAGAACAAATTAATCAATTTAAAAAATTCAATAAAAAGAGTATAGGCGAGAAAAGAACAGTAACCAAGATTAATGGAACAGGTTTAATATGGGACAGATACCGTTACTTTGGTGAATTGGTTTGTAAAGAAGAAACCGACAAAATATTGGAGTTAGCAACGGGTGCAGGTGGTGGAACTGCTTCAGTTGCATTGTATATGCCGAAAGAGTGTAGCTTGTACACAGTAGACATAGGATTTGATTGCCTTGGAAATGCTTTTGGAATTAGCAAATATCAGAATAAAAACATTATTCCGGTGTGTGCAAATTTCTGGTACCTTCCTTTCAAAGACAAATCATTCAAAACCATTTGCACTGCTTGCGGTCTTGATGAATCAAGAGAAATCATTGAAACTTTAAAAGAAGTATCAAGACTGTTGACAGATAATGGAAGATTTGTTGTTATTTCAAGAAACAATGCTTTTATGCGACAGCACAGAGTTTTAGAGCCTTTTGGATTTACGGAAAAAGAAACACTTGAAATTCTTAGAGAATGCAGAATGTATAGTGACCTCGATAATCTTGATGAAATTTGCGATGATTTAGGTTTAAATCTCATATCACGTAAAGAGTATAAGGAAAATGAGAATATGGCTTTTTCTGTTTCTGAATACAAGAAAGCAAGATAAATATTTTGCTGTATAGAGTTATATAATCATATAAGAAAAAGCACAGAACGGAGATTTATCATGAAAAAGTCAATATCTTTAATCGTTGCAATTATAATGCTCCTTACTGCTTTCCTTTGCGGTTGTACTAATAGTATAAATGAAGATACTACAACAACTGAACCTGAAGAAATCACAAATACAGAAACTCAAGGTGAATTCTGCCGTGTTGTGTGCCTGAAAGAAGATGGCATAATTGTGTGGGCAGGGGAGTATGAACACATTTACGTAAAGAATGTTGATGTTGCTTTGGATATAAAACCTCTGCAGACGGTAGTGATAGACTTCTCTGAAAGTGACCTTCAGAGAGCAAACGGAACCTTTACCGATTCTTTCGGTGATGAACAGACCTATTCATATATTCTTGAAAATCCGAAAAGCATACGCCATACTACAGCAGAAGAACCGACATACGGATGATGAATATACATAGTCAAATTCACGTTGACAAAATATCAATATTCTGATATAATTTGTATATATTAAACGTGGAGGTGCTTTTTATGGCAAACATCAGACCAAGCTCAGACTTAAGAAATCACTATAATGAAATTTCAGAATTCTGTAACAAATATAACGAACCTGTATATATCACCAAGAACGGCAGAAGCGACCTTGTTGTAATTTCCAATGCAGAGTATGAGAGATTGAGTGGTCGGTTAAGATTGAGAGAAATGATTGATAAAGGCCTGTATGATTTTGAAAAAGGTAATGGTATCCCTTTTGAGGAAGTTTGTAAGAATTTAGAAGAGAAGTATGGATTTGAGATGGATTAAAATGTCCTTTACAATCATCGTGATTGGCAGAGTATTATATAAAAGAGCATAACAAAAAACCGAGCCGCTTTCCGACTCGGTTTTACTTTTTGACTTAGTCAATCTCAACGGAGATCTTTGTGTCGCTTCTGTTTGCAGTTGCACGCATTACGGTTCTGATAGCCTTTGCAATTCTGCCCTGCTTACCAATAACTCTACCCATATCATCCTGAGCAACATGAAGGTGATATACAACTACACCCTCTTCGTTAATGTCGTCAACTTCCACAGTTACCTTTTCAGGCTCATCAACGAGACCTGCGGCAATTGATACAAGTAAATCTTTCAAGGTGCGTTCCTCCGTCAAACTTATTTAACGATGTCGCACTTCTTAAGAAGAACTTTAACAGTGTCAGTGGGCTGAGCGCCGTTAGCAATCCACTTCTGAGCCTTTTCAGCGTCGATCTTGATTTCAGCGGGTTCCTTCATGGGGTTGTAGTAACCGATTTCCTCGATGAAACGACCGTCACGGGGATATCTTGAATCTGCTACTACTACACGATAGAAAGGTGCTCTCTTTGCGCCCATACGGCGAAGTCTGATTTTTACTGCCATTTTTGTTTACCTCCAAAAATTAATTTATAAATTTGTTTATTAATAACACACTGATTTTTGCGTGTTTCTTACATCGGGAAACCGCCGCCATTGAAGCCGTTCATCATGCCGGGCATATTTCTCATACGCTTCTGCATTTTCTTAGATGACTTACCGTTCATCTGCTTGAACATCTTCTGCATCTGTCTGTACTGGCTGAGAAGGCGGTTAACGTCCTCAACCTGCATACCGCAGCCTGCGGCAATTCTTCTTTTTCTTGAGGGGTTGATGATATCGGGCTTTGCTCTTTCCTGAGGAGTCATGGAAAGGATAATTGCCTGAACTCTGTCAAACTGTCTTTCGTCAACGTCAACCTCGTCAAGCTTTCTTCCCACGCCGGGAATCATCTTGAGAAGATCCTTGATTGACCCCATCTTTCTTACCTGCTGAAGCTGGTCGAGAAGGTCGTTGAGATCGAACTTATTCTTTCTCAGCTTTCTTTCAAGCTCAGCGGCTTTCTTTTCGTCAAGCTCCATTTCAGCCTTTTCGATAAGAGAGAGCATATCACCCATACCGAGAATTCTTGAAGCCATACGGTCGGGGTGGAAAACGTCAAGGTCGCCCAATTTTTCACCTGTACCGACAAACTTGATAGGCTTGCCTGTAACAGCTCTTGCTGAAAGGGCAGCACCGCCTCGTGTGTCACCGTCAAGCTTTGTGAGAAGAAGACCGTCAATGCCGAGAGCCTCGTTGAAGGAGGTTGCAACGTTAACTGCGTCCTGACCTGTCATTGAGTCAACTACAAGCATAATTTCGTGGGGATGAACCTCACTTTTGATATTCTTCAGCTCAGTCATAAGCTCTTCGTCAACGTGAAGTCGGCCGGCTGTGTCAAGGAATACATAGTCGTGTCCGTGATCCTTTGCAAAGGCAACAGCCTTTCTTGCAATTTCAACGGGGTCAATCTGACCAAGCTCAAAAACGGGAACGCCTGCTTTTTCACCAACAACCTGAAGCTGTTTGATAGCAGCGGGTCTGTAAACGTCACAACCTACAAGAAGAGGTCTGTGACCCTGATTTTTGAGCATAAGTGCAAGCTTTGCACTGTGAGTTGTTTTACCTGAACCCTGAAGACCGCACATCATAACGATGGTGGGAGGGTGGTTAGCTGTGTTAAGTCTGGACTTTGTGCCGCCCATGAGGTTGGTAAGCTCCTCATTAACGATTTTGATAACCATCTGTGAGGGAGTGAGACTTTCCATAACCTTTTCGCCAACGGCTCTTTCGGTTACGTTTTTAGTGAAGTCCTTTGCAACCTTGTAGTTAACGTCTGCTTCGAGGAGAGCAAGACGAACTTCTCTCATGGCTTCCTTTACGTCGCTTTCGGTAAGTGAACCCTTACTTCTCAGCTTTTTAAAGGCGGCTTCCAGTCTGTCTGAAAGACCTTCAAATGCCATAATAAATCACCTTAAAATTATTCTTTATTCACTCAGCATCTGAGTGAGAGTGGAAATTCTCGATGTTGCATCGTTTATATCTCTTGAAAGGATAGTCTTGCGGTTGACCTCGTCAATGAGCTTAATAAGCTCGCTGATTTCTTCAAGCCCTGATTTGAGAGCCTCGTTTCTTTCATAAAGTCCGAGATGCTCTTCAAAAGAAAGAAGTTGAGCTTCAGCACGCTTGATTGCGTCACGCACACCCTGACGGGTAATGCCTTCGTTTTCAGCAATCTCTGCAAGGGAGAGGTCATCATTGTAATAATAGCAGATAAAATCCTGCTGCTTCTGAGTGAGCATTTCGCCGTAAATATCAAAAAGATTGATTACGTCAAGATTCTTCGCCATTTTTACCCCTCCTTTATCTCTTTCTGAGACCACTGTAAAGACTTAAAACTTTACAGCCTCGATATTATACTAAAAACATCTGTAAAAGTCAAGAGCTTTACAGATGTTTTTTTGAAGTATTTTTAAATTTTTTGTGCAGAAGACAGGGGACGGTTCTCTGTCTTTTCGTTTTACTCTTTTGTTTTTCTTATGATAGAAGACAGAGAACCGTCCCATGTCTTTCTTATCAGACCCCGTCTTTGTAGAGCTTATAGGAATAAACAGTGGGAGTGATAACTGCAACAAGCACAACAGCCAACAAAATAAAGGGACTTTCAAAGAATGAGGTGAGCATCATAATCATACCTGCTGCTACCCACAACTTGCCGCCTAAACGGTGAGTTCTGTTCCAGTTTTCTTCGCTCTCCAGAGTCCAGGGAAGCTTAATTCCCATGGTGTAGCTCTGCTTACATTTGGGCAGATAATTGCCCATTACAACGAAGAGTGCACCCATAAATAAAAGCACGATGAAGCCTACTTTGATTTCTTTACCGAGTGCATAGGTGTAGGTAATTGTTGACATCATAATGGAAAGGCAGGGCATCATCCACAGCACTATTTTCATCATTACAGAATCATCGATATTTCTGTATTTCGGGTCAAGTTTTGTAGCAAGCATACAAATCCACTCAAGAGCGAAGATTACGAGAGGTAGACCGAAAACTGCAACAGCCTTACTGCTCCAACCGTCAGGTGTGTTATCAACTCCGAAATGAGTAGCAATTTTATCAGGCAATCTGTCCCATAAAATTATTCCGATAATAATAGGGGATAAATCCATAATTGATGTAATAATAAGAGTTTTAAGATATTTTTTAATCATAGGAATACTCCTTTCTATAAGTAGTGTTCAGTCTTTAAGATCTTTTATCCAAAGCATAATTTCCTCAAGCACCGAGGCATTAAGCTCGTAGTAGATAAACTTTCCGTCACGTTTGTCACGGATAAGGTCGGCATCCTTCAGTACGGAAAGGTGCCTTGAAATTGCCGCACCCGAAACAGGAAAGGCTTCGCTTATTTCGCCGGCTGAAAGTGAGCCTTTTTTCAAAAGGTTCAGAATTTCACGTCGTGTAGGGTCTGAGAGAGCTTTAAGAGTGTCTTGCAGAGCCATATACACACCTCCTTCGATATTTAACATTTAACTTAAATGTTAAATGAATTATAGCACGGGGAAAAGGCTTTGTCAAGTGGTGCGGAAAAAATATTTGTGATATAATATAAAAAATCAGTATCCAATGAAAAATTTTCCCCTTCTCAGTTGTGTTATAGGTGAAAGGAGGTTTTAAAATGTATTCATTTGCTAGCGACGAATACATAGAACTACTTGTAGAAACACACAGTAACTCAATGCTGAGAGCCGCATATGCACTGCTTAAAAACCGTGATGATGCTGAGGATGCAGTTCAGGAGGCTTTTATGAAGTTTATGGAAAAACAGCCTCAGTTTAACGATGATGAGCACGCTAAAGCCTGGCTTTTAAGAGTTACAATCAACCTTTCAAAAAATATGCTCAAGGAGTCCCTGAGAAAAAACAAGTCTGAAAACGAAGAAGCTTCATACATAGAAAATGAATCTGACGAGGTGCTTTTCTGCGTTATGAAGCTGGAGGAGAATTACCGCACAGTGATACACCTCTATTACTATGAAGGCTATTCTATCAAAGAAATAGCTTCAATTCTTAAGTTGCCCTCTGCAACCGTCGGAACAAGGCTTAAACGGGGTAGGGCAAAGCTTAAAAAAATGCTGGAAGGAGATGTTTCGATATGACATTCAGAGAACTTTATGTTAAAGAAATGGACGAAATAACTTTCAGCGAAGGCTTTCAGATCCGTACAGCCAACCTGATGAAGCAGAAGGCAGAAGGAAAGGATGAAAAGGTTTTGCAAAAAAGAAAACCTGCAAGAGTTCTTGCAGTAGTTCTTGTTATTATTGCTCTGCTGTCAACGGTAGCATTTGCGGTTTCTTATTATCTTTCAGCAAAGGAAGTTGCTGAATATCTGGGTGATAAAGAAATTGCAGAAATGTTTGAGGACAGCAAATGCGAGCCTCAGTCAGTCAGTAACGGCACCTATGATGTTACCTTTCTTGGTGTAACAACAGGTGCAAAGCTCAATATGACAGAAGGTTTTGAGACTGAAAAAACAAGAACCTATGCAGTTGTTGCAATCAGAAACACAGACGGCACACCGCTAAGTCTTATGGACGGAATGCCCATAAGCTTTGCACCTGTAATTGAAGGAACAATGCCCTTCCAGAGCTGGGCAATACTGAATTTCAGTGCAAGCGGTCTTGAACGTGAAGGAATTCTCTATTATCTTTTTGATTATGAGAATCTTGAGATTTTTGCTGACCGAACGGTTTCAATTGCACTTTTGGAAGGCGTAATGTTCCCCGGACCCGAAGTTCTCACTATGGATGAAAACGGCAAAATCGTCTACGCTGAGGGCTATATGGGCATCAGAGGAATGTTTGAGCTTCCACTTGATGAAGCAAAGGCTGACCCCGAAGCAGCCGCTGAGCTTCTCGGCACATATTAAAATGTATATTTAACTATTGTCACAAAAAAGGAACGGCGTGGATAACCGTTCCTTTTGCTTTTTCGGTTGAAATAAGGGGAGGGTGATGTGGAATTTACTCCCTCCGTCATACTGCGTATGACACCTCCCTCAAGGAGGGAGGCAAAAAAAGGCTCCCTCTAAGAGGGAGCTGGCAAAATCTTTGATTTTGACTGAGGGAGTAACTTTTTTCCTTTGTCGGGGCTTTGCCCCAAACCCCACAAGCTTTTAAAAAAGCTTGACCAAAACTTTTCTTGCTTATGTCTCTTTATTTAAGTGTAACAATCGTTACACCTGTTTCGCCTTCACCGTAAACACCGAGACGGAAGCTCTTTATAAATCTGTTCTTCCTGAGATGCTCGTGAATACCCTTACGGAGCACACCTGTGCCCTTGCCGTGAATTATGGTAATTTCACCGAGTCCGAGACGAAGTGCCTGGTCAACATAACGGTCAACCTCAATAATGCCCTCTTCAACGTTCATACCCCTAAGGTCACATCTTGTCTGAGCTTCTGTGCCGGGTGAGAAAACTCTCTCAGTACGGTTAGGTACATTTCTCGGCTTCGAGCTTTCTTTTGCTTTCTTTTCGGAAAGACGGAGATTTTTCTCAGGTGTACGCATTTTGATAACACCTGCAAGAATTTCAACGTTACCCTTTCTGTCCTTGAGGGCAGTAACCGTAGCGGTCTTACCCATATCCACAACGAAAACCTCATCGCCAACCTTGAGAGGTCTCGGAAGAACATAGTTTTCGTCTTCGATAACTGTCTGTACAACAGGGTTGGTTATGTCGTCAAATTCAAGCAAGCCCCGTTTCATTAACTGCTTTGCACGGCGTGCCATTTCGGCCTTGTCCTTGCTCTTTTCGCTTTCTTTCTTCAGCTGTTCAAGCTCACTCTGAAGCGCATAAGCACTGCGTTTTGCCTGTTCAACAATTTTTATTGCCTGACTCTGAGCCTTTTCAAGCTCAGTTTTACGCATTTCTTCAATGCTGTCCTTATATTTTTTAGCTTCAGCCTTTTCTCTTTCAGCTTCAGCCTTAAGCTGTTCTGTGATTTCTCTTTGTCTTTCGTATTCCTGACGGCTGTTTTCCAGGTTTTCAATAACCGATTCAAATTCAGCCTTGTCTGAAGAAACAAGCTCTTTTGCTCTTTCGATAATCTCTTCACCCATACCGAGTCTCAGAGATATTGCAAAAGCGTTTGAACGGCCGGGAGTACCAATAAGAAGACGGTAGGTAGGTCTCAGAGAAGCAACATCAAACTCACATGAGCCGTTCTGCGTTCTCGGTGTCTTGAGTGCATAAGCCTTAAGCTCTGCATAGTGGGTGGTTGCCGCAATTTTTGCACCCTTTTCGTGAATCTTTTCAAGAATTGAAATTGCAAGGGCAGCACCTTCAACAGGGTCAGTACCTGCACCCAATTCGTCAATAAGCACAAGGCTTCTGTCATCAGCAGTTTCAATGATATCGATGATATTCACCATATGTGCCGAGAAGGTTGAAAGAGACTGCTCAATGCTCTGCTCGTCACCGATGTCGGCAAGCACGTGGTCAAAAACAGAGATTTCACTTCTGTCAGAAACAGGAAGCATAAGTCCGCACATTGCCATAAGGCTCATGAGACCGAGAGTCTTGATTGAAACGGTTTTGCCGCCTGTGTTGGGACCTGTGATAACAAGGTTGTCGAAATCCTTGCCGAGACTGATATTTGTAGGCACAACCTTTTTCTTGTCAATGAGAGGATGCCTTGCATTGCGGAGGTTGATGATGCCGTCTTCGTTGAGAATGGGAACGGTTGCCTTCATATCATAAGCAAGCTTTGCCTTTGCAAAAATCAGGTTAAGCTCAACTGCACATTCATATGAAGCCTTGATACCCTCATAAAAGCCGCCTGCCTCCATTGAAAGCTCAAAGAGAATACGTTCAATTTCATCTCTTTCCTTGCTCTGAAGCACCTTGATTTCATTGTTGGCTTCAACAACGGCTGTGGGTTCAATGAACACCGTTGCACCGCTTGATGATGTGTCGTGGACAAGACCACTGATTTCACCTCTGTGCTCAATTTTTACAGGCACAACATATCTGCCGTTTCGCATTGTGACAATGGATTCACGGAGATATTTCTGAAAATGCTGAGAGCGGGTCATTTTGTCCAGCTGGTCACGGACCTTACTTGAAGCGGCACGGATTTTTCTTCTGATATCATAAAGGGCAGGTGAGGCGTTGTCGCTCATTTCTTCTTCGGAGATAATTGCCGTTGTGATTCTCTGCTCAAGGAATTTGTTGGGCATCATTGAGCCGAAGAAGTTGTCAAGAACGGTTTCAACACCTGCGTTTTTGCTTCGCCATTCTGAAAGAGAGCGTATAACACGAAGCACCTCTGCAATATCGAGAAGCTCACGCATATTAAGCACACCCCCTGCACTTGCACGGCTGAGGGAGTTGTTTACATTTTTTAGTCCGCCGAAGGAGGGAGCACCGAATTTTGCCATAAGCATATAGGCGTCATCGGTCTGTTTAAGAAGTGCTTCAGCCATTTTAAGGTTGTGCTCAGGCTTCAGATTAAGAGCGTTTTCTCTTGCATCAGGGCAGGAGGTGAAGGCTGAGAGCATTTCAAGTATTTTCGGCAGTTCAAGTGAATTGTAGTGTTTGTTCATCTTTTCACCTCTTTTAAGACAGTAGCATTGTCTTAATTGGTCATCATTTTATAAAAGTCCAGTGTTTTATATTTTCTGTTAGTGATATTCCTCAGATAGATTTCAGAAACAAAAGAAAGGTCTGACAAATCCTTTTCGGGAATTGTGAAGCTGAAAATTCTCTGAGACTCTGAAAAGCAGATGTGTCTCATTGCGGAAACGGTGGTGAGGCTCAGCTTCTGCAGACTGCTTCTTACACTGCATTCCTCACAGTAAAGCTCACCTGAATGAAGGTCAAAACACATATTCTCGCTTTCATACTGTCCGCATGAGGCACAGGCAACAAGTGAGGGCATATAACCTGAAAGGCAGAGCATACGAAGCTCTGTTACCGACTTTATGAGAGCCATAGGCTTTTTCTCCTGAGTTATGAGAAAAACTGCATTGAGCAAAAGTGAAAGAAAATCTGCTGAGTTTTCTTCTCTGGGGGCAAGCTCATATGTAAGCTCAGCAAAATACTGAGCCAACGAAAGGGAAACAATGTTTTCACGAAGAGAGAAGAAAACCTCTTTTGCCGTTGCTTCTTTTATGATGTAAACGTCACGCTTGGTTTTTTCAATTGAAAAATCAGAATAGCAAAGAAGACCTGTTGCGGCAACGTTTTTGTTTTTGGGGTTACGTCCGCCGTTTACAAAGCCTTTGATTATTCCGTTTTCTCTTGTGAGAATGGTGATGAGTCTGTCCTGCTCACCGGTCATCTGCTCACGAATCACTATACCGTCCGTTCTGAGAATCATAAAAACCTTCCTTGGGGTCAGGATTATTCACGTAGAATTCCTCTGCCGTTTCCTCATCGGGATAATCGGAGAGAGGATATTCCCTTGCTTTTTTATACCTGAGATAATCGGAAACCTTTCCTGTTTTCATAAAGGTATTCCACAAATCATTCTTGTTCATTTACAACACCTCACACATAATATTACTCATATGTTTTGCAGAAAAAGGCGTAAGTAAACGAAAAATATTTTACAAATCTTAAGACTTGTTTTTGTGCAGAATTTTTCGGAATAGGAGCGCAGTGGTCGTTCCCGGACCGACAAAGCAAAATTGATAAAAGGATTACCGTAGGGACACGGCTCAGCCGTGTCCGTTCAGCCGTTTCAACTGAATTTAATCGTTTCGGTTTGTTGGCGGGCACGGCTGAGGCGTGTCCCTACAGTACATCATATAAATTTAAATTCAATAATCAATCAAGACCGAAATTGTGAATAAGCCCTTCTCGGTTTCTCCAGTCTTCCTTCACCTTTACCCAGCACTGAAGATTGATTCTGCAGGAAAAGAACTTTTCCATATCCTGACGTGCATAGGTGGAAATTCTTTTTAAGGTTGCACCCTGCTTGCCGATGATAATACCCTTGTGGCTTTCTTTTTCGCAATAAATTGTTGCTTCAACATCCATAAGGTCGGTGTTTGTGCGCTCACGCATTTTTTCAATGGAAACCGCAACACCGTGGGGAATCTCTTTATCAAGAAGACGGAGCATTTTTTCTCTGATAATTTCAGAAGCGATAACTCTTTCAGGCTGGTCGGTAAGAGTATCGTCAGGGAAGAAATGCTCTGAGGGGAATGCAAGATTCATAAGCTCGGAAAGAAGCTCATTTATACCGTCATTTTTAGCGGCACTTACGGGAACAACCGCTTCAAAGTTATATTCCTGCATCATATCGGAAATTCTGACCATAAGCTCTTCCTTGTTTTCAATAAGGTCGATTTTGTTGATGGCAAGAACTACAGGCATCTTCTGTTTTCTGAACTTTTCAATAAGCTCTTTTTCACTTTCCTGAAGCTCTGAAAGTCCTTCAACAACCATAAGGCAGGCATCAACACCGCCGATGCTGTCGCTTACGGCCTTTACCATTTTTTCACCAAGCTTTGTCTTGGGACGGTGAAAGCCGGGAGTGTCTGTGAAAACAAGCTGAGTTTCGTCCTTGGTGAGAACACCCATAATTCTTGTTCTTGTGGTCTGGGGTTTGTTTGAAACAATTGCAATTTTCTGTCCGAGCACACGGTTGAGAATTGATGATTTGCCCACGTTGGGACAGCCTACAATTGCAATAAAAGCAGTTTTTTGCATAATTTATAACTCCTTAGTAATTTCCGTTTTCGTCAATAAGAATATATGAAGTGTAGCCACTTCTCTTTATGTTACGGATATAGCTTTTTGAATATTCGTCCATGCTGATAATGGGGATAACTGTCTTTTTCGGAAAGCGTCTTGAAATTTCACCGTACATTGAAATGAGAGAAGAGAATTTTTCACGCTTTTCAAGAAGAATATTTTCGTCACGCTCTCTTGTGTCAGCAGAGATTCCGTAAACCGAAGTGTCAGCCATTGAGCCGAAATAGATTTCCTCGTTACCCTTCTGTGCGTCAGCTGCACTTTGTGAGAGAATGAAAATTGCATCCTTAGGAAGCTTCTTCTGTGCATTTTTAAGAAAATCCTTCAGCACATCGTTACGCTTGCCTGAATTCTTTTCACCGGGATAGGTTGCACCGTTTTTTGCTCCGTCAGGGAACTGTACGCTTTCAAGCATAAAGCCCTTGATGTTCATTGAATAAAGCTCTTTCATAATGCCGTAAAGATAGGTTCTTGCTTTTTTTGAAACAGGGCTAAGCCAGCTGTGGCCGTTTTCAGCTTCAGTATCTCTCCAGTTTACGTCTGTGTCCATATATTTAACTGCAATTTCGGGAACAGCTTCGGAAACCAGTGAATCTTCAAAGCAGTAAAGACGGGCAATTACCGTAATATCCTTGCTGTCAAAAAGGCTTACTGCATTTCTGACTGTGTCGTTGTCAAGCATATTGCAGCTGCCCATAATTGCATAGTCTTCAAAGGAGGTGTAATAAAGCTTTCCTTCAGAAGTTTTGAAATCAATAACAACGGAGTTTCCGTTTTTCTTTCTGATTTCACGGATGAAATCCTTGATATATTCTTTATCCGAAAGCTTTGCTGAGGGCATATAAAGGGCACGGATGCCGTCTTCCTTAAGCTTGTCTGTTTTTGTTGTGTCAAGAATGACTTCATTCTTAGTATCAATGGGAGCATTTGAAATTGAAAGTGAAATGCTCATACCGAAATATGCGAGGATGAAAATCAGAACAAAGGAAATTGCAGAGACAGCAATGCGAAGCTTTCTTCGTCTGCTGAGAAGCTTTTTTCTTCGGCTTATCTGAAAGCGGTCTCTGGGATATTCCTCAGAAAAGGTGTAATAGCTGTTTTTTACACGCACCTTGTCTGTGATTCTGTAAGGTGATTTATTCTTTTTGAAAGGATTAAATTTTTTCATTGTCCTTACCTTTCCGATTTAAAAATCTCCTGTGATTGAACTTAGTGCAAGGCTTAAAATAGCCGTGTATATGAAAAGGGCAGGAGTACCCTTCATAAATTCGGGGATAAGCTTATTGCGGTGGATGAACTTCATTCCGCCGTTTATAAGAAGAAGTGCCAGGGTGAAGGCAAGACCTGCACCGATACCCATACCGAGAGCCTCAGAAAGTGTAAGTGAACCCTTATAGCTGAGTGTGGGCAGAGAAAGAACAAGGGTGTTCACTGCACACATACCGAGAGAGTTGAGGAACTTTTTGTCGGCACCGAAAAGCTTTTTCATTACTGCGGCAGAAAGAAGATAGCCGAAAAGAAGAATCAGCACATAAAGAAGAAATCTGAATGAAAAGCTGAGATTTTCGAGAAATTTTATTCTGTCTGCAAAATGACAAGCCACAGAAAGATAAACTGAAAAAGCCGTAACGCTGAAGCTTGTGGTGAAAAAGTGCTTCGGTCTTTTGGCGAGTCTTACAGCTTCGCTTATGCCGAAGGAAGAGGTGAAAACAAGGCTTTGCAGAAATGAAACATAAACTGCAAGCTGTAAAAAGGAGAAAAACTCTGTCATATTTTTTCCTCCTTTTCTTCGGAAGCGTGTCTCGGTCTTATGGAGTCAACCGAATCTTCACTTAAAGAAGATGCATTTTCTTTTTTCTTTGAAAGACCGGGATCCTTAAGAGAAGGCTTTTCCCACACCTCGTTCATAAAGAAGGTGTCGGAAATTTCATTCGGATAGAATTTTATAACGATGTGTCTGTGAATTGCAGCAAGAAAGCCCAGTATAATGAGGGCAAAGAAGGGTGAATTCACAAAAGAGAAGCGTTCCGTAACCTCTGAAAAAAGAGAACCGTAATTTATGAATTCTCTGACTGCACCCACAATTACTGCAACAATGCCGTAACCGATACCCGATGCAAGTGCATCAAAAAGGCTGTTTCTTACGGTGGTCTTGCAGGCAAACTTTTCACATCTGATAACTGTCAGAGCGTTTGCCGAAAGAAGATAAAGATAAATGCCGATACCTGTTTCAAAGTCCGTTTTTACTGCAGAAAAGATTACCTCACCGAAAACAACACACAAAGCACTTATGAGTGTATAAAAGCAAAGCCTCATATAACGGGGAGTATCCTTCAGAAAAAGAGAGGTGAAGCTTTCATTTATGAGAAGAATTACCGTCATTGAAAGAAAAATCACAAGGGATTTTCTCACATCGGTTGCCGCTGCAACAATGGGGCAGATGCCGATAATCTGAGTTAAAACAGGGTTGTGAATGAAGCTGCCCTTGAAAAGAGCAGTTCTCAGCTTAAGCTTAGGAGAGCGTTGTTTCATTGAGCTGTCTCTCCTTTCTTATGAGAACTTTCCGGTTGACCGTTTCACCCGTAACAGCAGGAAGAAGAGCATTCATAATAAGAACGCTGAAAATTTCAGGCATAAGCACAGGAGAGAAATGTCTCAGAGCCATTGTGATAACACCGCCTGAAAGTCCGTAAAGAAAGCCGTGAAGCTTCTTTGACGGCAGAGTTACAGGGTGGTTTATGAGAAGAAGTGCAGTGAAGATAAGACCTCCTGCAGAAAGCTCAAGAAAAACTGAGGTGAGTCTGCCTGAGCTTACTCTCGGAAAAAGAAGAGCCAGAATCCCTGAAGAAAGAATAAAACCGAAAGAGGGGATGAGCCTTTCTTTTTTTCTTATGAAAAGATAAAGTCCCGCAGCAAAAAGTGTAAGAAGACTTGTTGTACCCATAGCACCTGGAAGTGAGCCTGAAAGAATGTCGGTTACGCTGAAAAAATCAAGGCTCATAACCTGACCGTTTTTTATGAGTGATGCAAGGTCTTTGCCGTATGAAAGCTCATTTTTAAAGGCTGTAACTGCAAAGGCAATACCCACCGCTGATGGAACAAAGGGAGTGTTCAGTCTGCTTCCGAAGGGAAAAACTGCAACTGCTACGGAAAAAAGTGAAGCTGCAGCACCCACATATAAGGGAGCGTCTGAGGGCAGAAGTAAAGCAATTGTCAGCGCCGATGAGACAAAAGAAAACTCAGAAAGAAGATTTCTTTTGCAGATAAGCTTCATAAGAAGATATTCGCTGACAGCTGTGACAAAAAGGCAGGTGAGTATAAGCAAAAGAGAATTCACACCGCCGAAATAAACTGAAGGCACACAAAGTGAAAGGCAGACAAGAAGAGTGTCAAGACTGCTTTTGCGGCTGTTTTCAACAGAAGAAACCATAGGCTGTCCGTCCTTTCAGGTAAAATTTGTGCGTTGCCAAAAAATCAAAAGAGTAGTATCATAATTTTGAGAGAAATGAAAAGGGATGAAAATATGATTGTTACAAAAGACAAAAACAGAGTTGTGGTTGAGGTTTCGGCTGAGGAGCTGAGAAGACACAACCTTTCCTACAGTCTTCTTGACTGCAGAGATGTACATACAAGAAACACCATTAAAAGGCTTCTTCTTGAAGCTACGGGTGAGGCTTCCCGGAAGGCTCAGGAAATCTGCATTCTTCCTTCTTCTGAAGATGGCTGTGTAATTGTCTTTGAGGAAAAAACGAAAGAAAACTCTGTTTTCTTCAGCTTTACTCTTTCGGAATCAGAAGTATTTAGCAGCTTTTTCTCTTAAGAGAGTGATGGTCTCCTTGGGGTCTTTGCTTCCGAAAATAGCTGAGCCTGCAACAAGCACATTTGCACCTGCCTTGGCAACGGTTTCAACGGTTGAAAGTGAAATACCGCCGTCAACCTGAATGTCAATTTCGAGATTTCTTCTCTTGCATTCTTCACGGAGCTTTACGATTTTTTCCATCATATCAGCCATAAAGCTCTGACCGCCGAAGCCGGGTTCAACTGTCATAACAAGAACCATACCCAGCTTTTCAAGGTAGGGATAAACTGCTTCAATTTCTGTTCCGGGCTTTACTGCAAGAGCAGCAATCTTTCCGCTTTCACGGATAAGGTCAATTGTCTTTTCGGTGTCTGAATCTGATTCAATGTGGAAGCAGACAACATCAGCACCTGCCTTGATGAAATCGGGAATGTATTTGTAGGGGTCGCTTATCATAAGATGCACGTCAAAAACGAGATCTGAGCATTTGCGAAGACATTTTACAAGGGGTGCACCGAGAGTGATGTTGGGCACAAAGTGACCGTCCATAACGTCAATGTGGAGCCAGTCTGCTCCGCATCTTTTCATATTGTCGAATTCTTCGCCCATTTTTGAATAGTCACATGAGAGAATTGACGGTGAAATCTTTATCATAATTATTTACCTCACTTAATTAAAATTATTCATCTTACATTATAACAAAAATGAGTCTGAAAATCAATAAGAAGCAGACACCTGAAGGGTATAAAAAATGAAAAATACTGTTAAATTATGGTGAATAAGAAAAAAATACGCTTTACTTTTGAAAGCATAAAGTGTATTATATAAAATAGCAGAGTACACATAACATTATGAAAAGAGAAAGTGAATTTAAATATGGACATCAAAGAATTTTTAAGAGGTGCACTCACTGCTCCCGAAAAGGGCGATACAGTTGAATATTTCAACCTGAAGGCCAGAGTATCAGGCAATGTTCTCACCAATGCACAGAGAAACATTCCTTCACCCGGCTATACCTATGAAGCAGATGTAACAAAATTCTGGGAGGAATTTCAGAACCTTAAAAAGAACTGCGGCTATCACCTTACCTTCAACACAGTTATGATGAGAGTTCTTGCTGAAGGTCTTAAGGCGGCACCCAGACTCAACGCTCATCTTGAATATAATCACACAGCTTCATGCGGACGTCTTATTGTTAAAAAACACATCAATGTTGCTATGCCCGTTGTTCTTGAAAGCGGTGAAACCTTCCCCATCAATGTAAGAAACATTGAGGATAAGAGCCTTAAGGAAATTGCAGAGCAGATTGACGATCTTATGTACAGACTGAGCGTAACAAACTTTGACTCAGTTATGTTTGACACAATTTCACAGAGAATGGTAGGCTTCGTTCTCAAGGGCAAAATCTGGTCAAGCTTCAGACAGATAACAACAGGCTACTTCGGAAAGTATAAGGTAGGAAAGATTACCGACCTTTTCAAGCCTGTTGAAAGACACGAGGATTCTCTCGGAATTAATGAAGTGAACGAAGGCACCGTATGTCTCACAAACTGGGGCCCGCTCTATAAAGAAATGAACGGTCTTGTTACCTATACACCGCTTCTTTATCCTCAGGTTTTCCTTATGGCTGTGGGTAATATGCGTGACAAGGAAGAGGCTTTCAGAAATGAAAAGGGTGAAGTTGACCTTAAAGCAAAGAAGGTTCTTCCTCTTACACTTATCTTTGACCACAGAATCGGTGGCTTCAACGATGTTATGCCCTTCCTCAGAAAGATTGACGAAATTTTTGCAAACCCTGAAATTCTCAGAGAATGGTAAAATAAAAGACATAGGAAAAAGACAGGGGACGGTCCCCTGTCTTTTTTTCGCTCTGATTGTAAATCCCTCACCTTGACTTTCATACTAATTTTTTGATATAATCGAAAAAACAAAAGGAGGAAAATATTATGGTTAAGCTTATAAGATTTTTTGTTGCAATACTTATGATGATTTCACCCTCGCTTCCACATTCCTTAGGTCTTCCTGCTATTCCCAAGGGTCAGGATCTTGATCTTGACAGCAGATTCCAGCTTGTGTGGAGTGATGAATTTGACGGAACTGAGCTTGACAGAAGCAAGTGGCAGTATACCTGGTGGGAGCTTCAGCGCAAGGGTGGCTTCTGGCACGAGGATATGGTAGATGTAAAAGACGGAAATCTCGTAATCACAACCGCTTACTTTGAAGACGGACTTCCCATACCTGAAGCATATCACGGCTACTTTGAAAAGCATCCCACAGACAAGACCTATAAAGAGGGCTGGTACACAGGCGTTGTGGAAACCAGAGGTAAGTTTGAAGGTCTTTACGGCTACTATGAATGCAGAGCGATTCTTCCCAAATCAACGGGTATGTGGTCTGCCTTCTGGATGATGAATGACGGTGTGAGCAAGGTTGACGGCTCAGGTAAGGACGGCACCGAGGTCGACATTTTTGAGTCAATGTACTACAAAGACGTGTGGTGGGGTGCAGGCGATGCAGTTGTCAGCGGTATCCACTATGACGGCTACGGTGAAGGTCATCAGAATGCAAGCATCGGAAAATGGTTCGTGAATAACCCTTATGAAGAATATAACACCTACGGTGTTGAGTGGAGTCCCACAGAGTATATTTTCTACATAAACGGCGTTGAAACAGGCAGACTTTCAAAGGGTGGAGTAAGTCAGAATCCCGAATACCTGATTCTTTCATGTGAGGTTGCAGGTGAAAACGGTGTAGCAAATGCAGACCGTCACGGCACAGGAAAAATGAGTATGAAGCCCGGTGACACAGCTGAATTTATTGTGGACTATGTAAGGGTTTATGAGTATAAATAATCGCAGGAAAAAGACAGGGGACGGTTCCCTGTCTTTTCTGTCTTTTCTATTCTGCATTTTCAGAGAGGGAATTCTGATAATCTGCGATTTCCTGCTCTTTTATTTTATCCATTTCTCTGTAATATTCCTCAGTTTCCCTGATGGATTTTTCAACACGGTCTGTGAGGTTTTCTTCATAAATATCACTATAGAGGAAATGCTGAACCTCAATCTGCTGAATTGCAGGGCTCGGAGCAACATCATCTTTTCTGTTTTCAATTACACAGTTGATTGCATGAAAGCTCACACCTGATCTGTCAAAAATGTCCTTTAAGCGGAGAAGAACCTCAGCCATTTTTTCATTCGTCAGCTCATCGTCTGCAACATAAATTGTGAGGTGGCCTGCCTTTCTGCCCATTTCATTTATGTCATAAATTGCATCAGGAATGAGCGTCTCGGTTACAATTGCATAAGAGGGAACATCAAAGCTATTCTTATATTCCTCAGGAATAAACTCAATGTCACCGTAGCCGATGTCTGAATTGTAGGGGAAAAGGGGACTGTTAAGCACACTGTCAACGGCATTACGGTAGTCGTTGCCTATTCTCTGAGCTGTGTTTTCTTTGTTCAATACTCTGTGTTCATAGCTGTCATAAATGAGCTTTCCGAAAGAATTGTAGCTCAGATTAAAGTGACTGTCGATGCTTTTCTGAGAAACGATTTCTGCATAGTAACAGCCGACCTTAAAGTCATAGAAAATGCTTTCAAGTTGAAAATCTTTGTGGGCATAGGTTTCGCTGATATACTCTTTTGCCTCCCACCTGACAATAAGTCTGCTTATGGGATTACCTACAAAGGCATTTGCAAAAAAGATAATTACACCTGTCAGTAAAGCGGCGAAAATAACGGCAACTGCTTTAAATGCTTTTCGTTTCATAAATTCACCTCTTTTGTATCATCTGAATGTTTCGTCAGTCATTTTGCACTCATTCAGCGCTTCCCTCATAAAGCTTTTTATAAATTCCACCTTTGGCTATAAGCTCATCGTGACTGCCTTCCTCTTCAATGCCCTTTTCAGTGAGGACAATGATTCTTGAAGCGTTTCTGATTGTTGAAAGTCTGTGGGCAATTGTAAAGGTTGTTCTGCCCTTTGTAAGCTCTGCAAGGCTCTTTTTGATGTGCTGTTCACTCTCGTTATCAAGAGCTGAGGTCGCTTCGTCAAGCACAAGAATGGGCGGATTCTTAACAAATACTCTTGCAATGCTGATTCTTTGCTTCTGACCGCCTGAAAGCATAACGCCTCTTTCACCCACATAGGTGTCATAGCCCTGAGGGAGAGTTTCAATGAAGTCGTGAACACCTGCTCTTTTAGCCGCTTCAACTGCCATTTCTCTTGTGGCGTCAGGCGTGCCGTAGAGAATATTTTCAATAACTGAGCCTGAGAAAAGGTAAACGTCCTGCTGAACAACACCGATTGCATTACGGAGTGAAAGAAGATTAAGCTCGTTTATATCTTTTCCGTCAATGGTGATAGTTCCGCCTTTAAGCTCATAGAAGCGTGAAAGAAGACTGCAGAGTGTGGTTTTGCCTGAGCCGGAAGGGCCTACAACAGCAATGTTTTCACCATTTTCTACCTTAAGGTTGATATTCTGAAGCACATCACCTTTTTCTGTTGAATAGCTGAATGTGACATCCTTGAGCTCGATGTTGCCCTCAACCTTTGTAAGCTCATCGGTTTTGCTGTAGCCATCTTCACTCTGAAGCTCCATAATTTCAGAAAAGCGTTCAATACCTGTTACACCTTTTTCAAACTGCTCAGTGAACTCAACAATTCTCTTTATTGCAGCAATAAGCATACCGATGTAAAGAAGATAAGCGGTCATATCGGCAGCAGTGATTTTCTGTGTAATAAGGAAGTAGCCTCCGAGAAGAATCATAATCACATACATAAGGCCGTCAAACATTCTTGTAACACAGTTAAGCCGTGCCATATATCTGTAGGAGTCAGACTGAATATCAGCAAGGTCGGTGCTGTGACGGTTGAACTTTTCTTTTTCAATTTCCTCACTGCCGAAGGATTTCACGACTCTGATACCTAAAAGAGTTGTTTCCGTACTTGCGTTGACATCACCTGCAATAACTCTTCTTTCCTTGAAAGCGGTACGCATCTTCTTACGGAAATATCTTGAACCGAAAAAGATAAGAGGAATTGCAATAAAGGTTGAAACTGTGAGAAGGGGATTGATTGAGGAAAGCACGGTGAAGGAAGCCACAACCTTTATCCCTGCAATGAAAAACTCTTCAGGGCAGTGGTGGGAGAATTCGGCAATATCAAAAAGGTCGGTGGTGATTCGTGACATAATCTGACCAACCTTGGTTTTGTCAAAGTAGTTGAAAGGTGCAGTAAGAAGATGAGAGAACAAATCCTCACGCATATCCTTTTCAATTTTAACACCCATACAGTGACCGATGTATGACATATAGTAGCCTGCAGCCATATCAATGAGCTTCAGCACAAGGTAAAGTGCAGCCATTTCCAAAATAAGCTCAATTGTCAGTGACTGAAGGTCAGTTGTTGCAATAGCTGTGATTTCACGCACAATCATAGGAAGCACAAGCTCACAGCCTGTTGTGAGAGCAGCACAGAAAAGGTCAAGTATCAGTACTGCCTTGTGCTTTTTAAAATAGGGGATAAACCATTTGCTCATTAAACCTGTTTTGTTCATTTTATATCTTCACCATTCTGTAAAATTCACCTTTGCCGATTTCGGTTGTACGTTCAAAGGTGTTGCCGTCTATTGTAAATCCGACTTGTTCATAACACTTAATTGCTCTTTTGTTCCATATTCTGACTTCAAGATATAAGAGCTTGTCGGGATAAAGCTCTTCAGCAATCTGACAGGTATCTTTAAGTATTTTCTTGCCGTATCCCTTGCCACAAAAATCGGGATGAACACCAATACCGAGAAAGATGTCGTTTTCCTTTTCTGCAAGATTAATGTACCCTATAAGAATATCATCAATAAAAAAAGCTCTGTAATTCTTTTCATTCAGAGGATTCATAAAACCTGCCTCAAGCTTTTTCATTTCTTCGTATGAGGGCAGATTATATATTGCATATTCTCCGTCATATTTCCACGAGCAGATTTCTTTTTTGTCCTGCTCCGTCAATTTTCGGTTTGTCATAATATCACCACGAATTTATAATAGCACATTTTATTTATAAATTCTACTTAATTTTATAAATTTATACAGTAGGGACACGGCTCAGCCGTGT
>JAZRJR010000011.1:0-5573 GCA_045645885.1 Acutalibacteraceae bacterium
CAGGATCATAAAGATTTGATTTGTCTACAAGCTTTGAGCCTTCGACATATTTTTTACCATGTTTCATTGTCTTTCATCCTCCTATAGAAGTGGTGTGATCGGATTTTTCCTCCCACTTGGAAGCAATTAGTCAGCGACTACTATGCCCATGCTGCGAGCTGTGCCTGCGATCATACTCATAGCTGCTTCTACACTTGCAGCATTGAGGTCGGGCATCTTCTGCTCAGCAATTTTTCTGACCTGTTCACTTGTGATTGTTGCGACCTTTGTCTTGTTAGGTACGCCTGAACCCCTTTGGATACCGCAAGCCTTCTTGATAAGTACTGCTGCGGGCGGTGTCTTTGTTACGAATGAGAATGTACGGTCAGCCTAAACTGTGATTACTACGGGGATAATAAGACCGATATCATTCTTTGTGCGCTCATTGAATTCCTTTGTGAAAGCCATGATGTTAACACCGTGCTGACCGAGAGCCGGACCAACAGGCGGTGCGGGAGTAGCTTTACCTGCAGGAATCTGGAGCTTGATTAAACCTACAACTTTTTGAGCCATTTTTTGCACCTCCAAATTTATGTGGTTGATGGCGATTTGCATAAGATTTACAAATCTCCCACAGGGAACCGAAATTCCCTCGTCATAATAAACGGCAAACGCCGTGAATTATCAACGTTTGACAATCAGATTTCGTTTACTTCAATCTGATTGAGACCGAGCTCAACAGGAGTTTCTCTGCCGAGCATTGATATCATTACTACCACGATTTCTTTTTCAAGATCGATTGAGTCAACGATACCGCTGTAGCCGTCGAAGGGACCGCTTAAAATACTTACGTAGTCACCCACCTTATAGTTGACTTCTACGCTTCTCTTTTCGATGCCGAGTTTAATAACTTCTTCATCTGAAAGAGGTACGGGCTTACTTCCGGGACCTACAAATCCCGTTACGCCTCTTGTGTTTCTGATAACATACCAAGCTTCGTCTGTCATTGACAGCTCTTCGTCATCAAATTCACTCTTTTTCTTGTAAATGCAGGCTACCTTTACCATTACGTAACCGGGGAAGAGCTTGCGTTCGATTTCACGAACCTTGTCATCCTTGATTTCAGTTACGGTTTCAGTAGGGATTCTTACTTCAAAAATCTGATCCTGCATCTTACGGTTTTCAACCACCGTAATGATGTTTGAGGCTACCTTATTTTCGTAGCCTGAGTAGGTGTGAACTACAAACCATCTGGCATTTTCAGCCATTTCTACACCTCCAGTTAACCGCGTAATTATTCTGCCTTAGCAGCAGTGGTTTCTTCAGCCTTAGTTTCCTTTTCCTCAGCCTTAGCTGCGGTGGTTTCTTCAGCCTTCTCGTCATCCTTCTTTTCGTCGTCGTGGTTGTGACCTGCATGCTCGTCAGCAACTGCTGAAGTTGTTGTTTCAGTCTCACCTGTTGCGAGTCCCTTGAGACCCTTAACGCCTGCTGAAAGAGCTGAGTCGATACCGAGAACGATGATTGTTACAATAGCAACAACGAGAATAACGATACCTGTGCTTTTGAGAACAGTTTTTGCATCGGGCCAAACGATCTTTTTGCATTCGCCTTTGAAATCCTTAACGAATTTCTTTGAGCCCTTCTTTGCACGGGTTAAGAAGCCTGGCTTGTCTTTTTTGCCTGCGCCTTTTGCAGCTTTGGCAACTTTTTCAGCAGCTTTTGCTTCATCAGTTGTGGCCTTTTCAACCTTTGAATCCTGAACTGCCTTCTTTTCTTTATCAGCCATTGTTCTTTCCTCCCGTAATTATTTGGTTTCTTTGTGGAGAGTGTGCTTCTTGCAGAATCTGCAATACTTGTTCATCTCCAACCTATCAGGATTGTTCTTCTTGTTTTTCATTGTGTTGTAATTGCGCTGTTTGCACTCTGTGCAAGATAAAGTAATCTTTACTCTCATGAACGGCACCTCCATTATTGGAAATTTCAAAGTCCGTTGCGGCAACAAGAACCGCATCAGGAACGCTTAAGGCCTCCCTCTATTTCAGGGCACAAAAATAAAACCCTCTGCAAGAGGTACAGCTATATTACCATACCTTCAAGCTTTAGTCAAGGGTTTTACCAAAAAAATCTGTATTTTTTTGTAAATTTTTTACAACTTATTTTACTTCAATCATTTCTTTGATTCTGAGAGGTTCTTTAGGCTGTGCATACTCACCCATTGAGTTAAAGGTTCTTTCAACTCCGCAGAAAGCATCAACAACATCCATACCGTCTGTCACCTTACCGAAAGCGGCATAATCACCGTCGAGGAAGCTGCAGTCACCGAAGCAGATAAAGAACTGACTTGAAGCTGAGTTCTTGTTCATGCTTCTTGCCATTGAAAGCACGCCTCTCTTATGGCTGAGTGTGTTCTGTGCGAAACCGTTTGAAGCAAACTCACCCATAATTGTTTCATCACTGCCGCCACAGCCTGTACCGTCAGGATCGCCGCCCTGAGCCATAAAGTTGTCAACAACTCTGTGGAAGGTAAGACCGTTATAAAAGCCGCTGTTTACGAGCTTAAGGAAGTTTGCAACTGTTGCAGGTGCAAATTCGGGGTAAAGCTCAATTGTGTATTCTCCCCCGTTTTCCATTGTTACTTTTACTTTTGGATTGGACATTTTATCTGTCTCCTTTGCTAAAAAAATTATACTATATTATTATAGGGATATTTTAGAGCGTGTCAAGGGTGAAGATATATTACTAAAACCGACAAGTTTCAACTTGTCGGTTTTTGGCGGAGAGTCAGGGATTCGAACCCTGGGTGAGTTTCCCCACACAGCATTTCGAGTGCTGCACCTTCGACCACTCGGACAACTCTCCGTAACTCTGCATATTTTAACAGATGCAGACTTGTTTGTCAACACTTTTATGAGGCTAATTGATTAATGCTCCCTGAAAACAGAGAGCATTGAAAATCAGTATTCTACAACCTCGCACACCATATCAAAATCATCAAAGCCAAGAACTTTACACTTCACAGTCTGACCGGGAGCGAGCTCTTCTTCACTTGAAATGATAACATTCGTATCAATTTCAGGCGCATCCATATAGCTTCTGCCCATGTAAAGAAGATTATCTTCGTCGAAATAATCAACTGTAATATCAATCTGAGTACCTGTAAGCTTCTGCTGTTTTTCATCCATAATGAGCATCTGCTCATTCATTATGATTTCTGCACGCTTGTTTTTGATTTCCTCATCAAGCTGGCAATCCATTTTTGCAGCAGGTGTATCCTCTTCAGGTGAATATGCAAAGCAGCCTAAACGGTCAAATTTAACCTCATTTATAAACTCACAAAGCTCGGTGAACTGTTCATCTGTTTCACCGGGAAAACCTGTTATGAAGGTTGTTCTTATAACAATATCAGGTATTCTGTCACGCATTTTGCTGATAAGAGCGAGAAGGCTTTCCTTATCACCTTTGCGGTTCATTCTTTTAAGAACCTCACCGTTGCAATGCTGAAGAGGGATATCAATATATTTGCATACCTTATCCTCTTTTGCAATAACTTCAATAAGCTCGTCAGTAATACTTTCAGGATAGCAATAAAGAAGTCGTATTCTTTCTATTCCGTCAATTTTGCAGACTTTTGTAACAAGCTCGGAAAGTTTTGGCTCTCCGTAGAGATCTGAGCCGTATTTCGTTGTGTCCTGAGCTACAAGGATAAGCTCTTTCACACCGCTTTCAGCAAGGCTTTCTGCCTCACGGATTACACTTTCAACGGTACGGCTGCGGAATTTTCCTCTGATTTTCGGAATTGCACAATAAGTGCAGCAATTGGAACAGCCTTCAGCTATTTTAAGATAAGCATAATGTGACGGTGTGGTAAGAACTCTGTCACCCTCAAGGCAGAGATTGTACTTTGAAGGATAAGCAACAACCTTTTCTCCGTTCAGGATTCTGTTGCAGATTTCAGCAATTTCACCGTTGGCACCAATACCCACACAGCCGTCAATTTCAGGAATTTCTGTCATTATTTCATCTTTATATCTTTCTGAAAGACAACCTGTAACAACGACACCCTTGATAATTCCTTCTTTTTTCAGCTCACAGCATGCAAGAATATTGTCAATTGCCTCTTCTTTGGCATCGTTAATGAAACCGCAGGTATTAATTATAACCAAGTCAGCCTCTTCTGTGTCACCTGTAATTTCATAACCGTACTCAATCAATGAAGACAGCATAACCTCTGCATCCACCTGATTTTTGGGGCATCCAAGACCAATCATTGCAATTTTACTCATAATCTACCTCGCATAAAGCTTCCGCATCAGATATTTCTTTCAGCGCATTTCTGATTTCTCCATAGGAATATCCGAGACGGAGAAGTGCATTAATAGTTTTCTGAACACCTTTTTCCGTGTCAAGAAAACGCATATATTTTCTTTCAATTATCTCTCTGAGTCTATTGTCAGGAATTTCAGCTTCCGAGAGAACATCATCAATTATATCACGGTTTACGCCCTTACGCATAAGTTCCTGTATTATGCGTTTTTTTCCGTATTTTCTGAGGTTAATAAGCTCTCTGACGTACATACGTGCAAATCTTTCATCAGAGAGATAACCTTGCTCAGATAGTTTCAGGACAGCAGCAGAAGCATACTGTCCATAACCTTTTTGTTTTAGCTTGTCATTAATTTCCTTTACTGTGTGGTCACGCCTTGAAAGAAGTGAAACAGCATAATTATAAGCTCGTCTTTCTCCCGCTTTTTCAAGAATTTCATTCAGCTCATCTGTTGAATAATCCTTTTTTTCATTGAGAAAAAGTGAATAGAAAAAATTTTCATCAACAGTAAAGGTGTAGACACCGTCAATACTGACATGCATCTTGTCACCCTTACCCTTTTTATATGTAACTTTCATTAATCGTCATCATCCACAGCGATGTCGATTTTAGCTCTTACGCTGCCTCTTGACTTAACAGGCATAATCACTGCTTCAGCATCGGCTTTTGAAGTTTTATCATCATCTGTCTTTTTCATGCTGAGACAGTCACGGATTTTTGCTTCAATTTCAGCACACAGATCTTTTTCATTCTGAAGAAGAATCTTAACGTTGTCTCTGCCCTGGCCAAGTCTTGTTTCGCCATAAGAGAACCATGCACCGCTCTTGTTGATAATGTTGAACTTAACACCAAGGTCAACTATTTCACCGATCTTGGAGATACCGGTACCATACATAATATCAAACTCGGCATCCTTAAACGGCGGTGAAACCTTATTCTTAACAATTTTAGCACGTGTTCTTGCACCGATAAATTCGTTGCCGGGAGCTTTGAGCTGCTCGGTTTTTCTTACATCAATTCTGACTGATGAATAGAATTTAAGCGCACGGCCGCCTGTTGTAACCTCAGGGTTACCGTAAATAACACCAACCTTTTCACGAAGCTGATTGATGAAGATTACAAGGGTGTTGCTCTTTGCGATTACACCTGTAAGCTTTCTTAATGCCTGTGACATAAGACGTGCGTGAAGACCTACATGGCTGTCACCCATCTCACCTTCAATTTCAGCTCTCGGTACAAGAGCGGCAACAGAGTCAACTACAATAACATC
>JAZRJR010000012.1:0-29587 GCA_045645885.1 Acutalibacteraceae bacterium
ATAAAAATACTTGAAAAAAGCGGTATTAACGCAACTGTCAGACGAACTCTCGGCAGTGATATAAACGCCTCTTGCGGTCAGCTGAGAAGAGGAGAGAAAAACTGATTAAATTAATTAGGAGTGGTAACAATGAAAATTGTAGGCGGTACCCATGTCGGTATGGTCAGAGCGAGAAATGAGGATACATTCCGTTACGGTTCACTGAGTGACGGTGCTTCATGGGCTCTCGTATGTGACGGTATGGGCGGTGTGCACGGAGGTCAGCTCGCATCTACGATTGCAGCTGATATGGTTGCAGAAAAAATCAAAAAGTGTTACAACCCCTCAATGTCAGTTTCATCCCTTGAAAATCTGCTTCTCTCAGCAGTAACAACAGCAAACGTAATTGTATATGACCGTGGCGATTTGGATTACAATCTTAAAGGTATGGGCACTACAATTGTTGCAGCTATAGCAAAAGATAATGAAGCTTGCATTGCGCATGTAGGCGACAGCCGTGCTTATATAACCGACGGTAAAGAAATCCGTCAGATTACACGTGATCACTCACTTGTGCAGGAAATGTATGACAGCGGAAAGATTTCTGCTGAGGAGCTTGAAAACCATCCTCAGAAAAATATAATAACCCGAGCAATGGGCGTCAGCGAAAATGTCGAAATAGATTTCAATTATGTATGTGTAAATAGCAATGAAGCTCTTATTCTCTGCTCTGACGGCTTAAGCGGTCTTGTCAACGAAGAAAGACTTCTCGAAATTTATAACAGTACAGACTATGAAAGCCTTGCCGAAGAATACATAAAAGCAGCTAACGCTGAAGGCGGCAAGGACAATATCACAGTTGTGATAATGAAAGGAACAGGTGAATAATCTATGGATAATTATGTTGGAAAAAGATTAGACGGCAGATATGAAATCATGGAAGTTCTCGGTATCGGCGGAATGGCTGTTGTATACAAGGCTTTCGATAATATCGACCATAGAATTGTTGCTGTAAAAATTCTTAAAGATGAATTCCTTGCAAATCCTGATTTCAAGCGCAGATTTATGAATGAATCCAAAGCTATCTCTGTCCTTTCACACCCGAATATTGTTAAGGTATATGACGTAAGCTACGGTGAAATACTTCAATACATAGTTATGGAATATGTAGACGGCATTTCGCTTAAGGAATATATAGAGCAGCAGGGTGTAATTGATCCGAGAGAAGCGCTTTATTTTGTCACTCAGATTCTCAGAGCACTTCAGCACGCTCACGATAAAGGTATTGTGCATCGTGACATCAAGCCGCAGAATATTATGCTTATTTCTGACGGTACTATTAAAGTTACTGATTTCGGTATTGCAAGATTCAGCAGAAGCGAAACACGCACGATGACAGACGGTGCTATCGGTTCAGTACACTATATCAGTCCCGAACAGGCAAAAGGCAGCGTTACTGATGCAAAAACAGATCTTTATGCTGTCGGTGTAATGCTTTATGAAATGCTTACAGGCAGACTGCCGTTCCAGTCAGACAACGCAGTTTCAGTAGCTCTTATGCAGCTTCACAACGATCCTGTAAAGCCAACTGCAATAAATCCGTCAATTCCTGTAGGACTTGAGCAGATTATAATCCGCGCAATGCAAAAAAATCAGAACGACCGTTATCAGTCCGCTTCTGAAATTCTTATGGATATTGAAGCTTTCAAAAGAAATCCCAACATCAAATTTGACTATTCATATTTCAACGACTCTGTAAAAAAAGAGTTGCCTGAAGACAGACCGCCGGTGAAAACTCCGCTTAAGCCTGTTAAAACAAAAGAACCGGTACGCACAGCTAAATCAGGCTATGGTGATTCAGCAGATGACTCTGAAGATCTCAGCTCAAAGAAAAAGACAATTGCGGTTCTCTGCGGTGTATTATGTGCACTTGTTATTTTTGCAATAGCTCTTGTAACATTTTTCCTCCCCGGCAGCAAGGGTGTGGCTGTACCCGACCTTGTGGGTAAAAATTTCTTTACTGAGGTTATGAACAATTCAGCTTATGTTGATTTCGGATTTGAACCTATCACCGTTGATGACAGTGATGAACCTTCAGGAACAATTATTGATCAGTCACCTGCAGGAGGAAAGGTTCAGAAGGGATCAAAAATTACGGTATATATCTCCATTTCCGCTGCAAAGGTAAACGTTCCTGATGTATACGGCTATGAATATACTTCAGCAGAAACCGTGCTTAAAGGCGAAGGCTTTGAAGTAACTATAATCAAAGAGAAAAATGATGAAGTTGAAATCGGCAAAGTAATCAGAACCTCTCCGAGAAAAAATGCATCTGTAGAATACGGTTCATTAATTACAATCTACGTTGCAACAAGCGAAGAGATTGAACCTGTTGAAGTTCCTAACCTTGTTGGTATGACTATTGCAGAAGCTAGGCGTGCGCTTGAAGCCGTTGGTCTTGTGCTCAACTCTGCAAGAACAGAATACAGACCGTCAACTTCACCTGAAGGCAGAATTATTGGTCATGAGCTAATCGGTGAAATGGCTCTTCCCGGTACTAGCGTTGCAGTGTTTGTAAGTACAGGTAAGCCTCCCGAAGAAACAACTGAAGAGGAGACAACTGACGAAACAACAGACAAAGAGACAACAACTAAAAACCGTGTAACAACCGAACCGACTGAAGCACCTGCAACAAAACCGACAACAGAAGCTTCAACAAAGCCGACAACCGAACCTTCTTCAGCTCCGATTGAATCAACAACTGCACCCACAACACAACCGACAGTTACACAGGCGCCTTCAGAAGCACCTGGCGAACCTGATTCTGGTGAAGGTGAAGAATAATATGATTAAAGAAGGATTAATCCTTAAAGGCATCGGCGGTTTCTATTATGTAGAAACCGCTGACGGTGTTTTCGAATGTAAAGCTAAAGGAAAATTCCGAAAGGAAGGCATTTCACCTCTTGCGGGCGACAGGGTAATCATAACTGTCCGTGACGACAATAAAGAAAACACTATTGATGAAATCAAGGAACGTAAAAATAAATTAAGACGTCCTCCTGTCGCAAATATAGATAAGCTCATTATTGTTGTGTCCACAGCAAAGCCTTATCCGAACACACTTATTATCGACAAGATGACCGTTCTTGCTGAAAAGCACGGAATTGAACCTGTTATCGTAATCACAAAAACCGATCTTGAAAACGCAGATGAAATTGAAAAAACGTACCGTTCTGCAGGTTACCGTGTATATCTTCATTCCGACGAAACAAGAGAAAATCTTGAAGAAATCCGAAATGAACTGAATGGCTGCATTTCAGCTTTTACAGGCAATTCAGGCGTTGGCAAATCAACCCTCATAAATGCTTTATCTCCTGAATTAACTCTTGAAACAGGGGAAATAAGCGATAAATTAGGCAGGGGAAGACACACCACACGACAAGCTGAAATTTTTCATATCGGTAACGGTCTTGTAATTGACACCGCAGGTTTTTCAAGCATTGATTTTGCTGCTGACAGTGTGATATTCTCCTCAGATCTGGAAGAATATTTTCCTGAAATCAGAAAACATATCGGAGAGTGCAAGTTCACGGGATGCTCCCATTTAGGAGATAAAGGCTGCAAAATAAGCGAACTTGTAGACAGTGGTGAAATCAGTAAAAGCCGTTATGAAAGCTATTGCACTTTCTTTGATGAACAAAAAAATCTGAAAAAATGGAATGTTTAACATATCATAACCTTCAGCATATACTGTAGTAAGTCTTACGGCTTATTATAATCTGAAGGGATGATTGCATGTTTCGTCACGGCAGCTGTCCGAAAGGTCTGATATTTGCTTCTTTCGGGCTTGGAATTATGCTGGGACTTTACTTTCCTGTTAAAGCAATGCTTTTCATCCTTGCTCTTATGTTGGTTGCACTAGGCATTTTTACTTGCCAGAAATAAAAGCAATCATAATTTTTGTCGGGAGGTATCAGCTTGAAAGTAGTTGTATGGAAAAGTCCCAGATCAATAAGCAGTTTGTTAAAAATCATATTTAAAATAAAAGAATGAACGTGGATGCAGGTGGTTTATCCATCTGCATTTTTCAGGTGATAACTTATGGAAAAACATATCGAAGTTGAGCGCAGCATAATAAAAAAATACCGCAAAGAAATCTGGAAACGATTCATCGCAGGTATAAATGAATATAAACTTATTGAACCGGGTGACAAAATAGCCGTCTGTATTTCAGGCGGAAAGGATTCAATGCTGCTTGCAAAATGCATTCAGCACCTTCAGAAAATAAGTGATTTTCCCTTTGAAGCTGAATATCTTGTTCTTGATCCGGGTTATTCAGAAGTGAACAGAGCACGTATAATCGAAAATGCAAAAATGCTCAATGTACCCATCAGAATTTTTGATGCGAAAATTTTTGATTATGTTGTTGATGTTAATGATAACCCCTGTTATCTTTGTGCGAGAATGAGAAGAGGCCATCTCTATAAAAACGCTCAGAGTCTCGGCTGCAATAAAATAGCATTAGGACATCACTTTGATGATGTAATCGAAACAACACTGCTCAATATTTTTTACGGTTCCCAGGCAGGAACAATGATGCCTAAGCTGCATAGCACAAATTTTCCGGGAATGGAACTTATCAGACCTTTATATATGGTTAAAGAGCGTGACATCAAGGCATGGGTACGTTATAATAATCTTACCTTTCTCAACTGTGCATGTGCTTTTACCAAAGCTGACGAACAATCAGAACATGAGACTCTTTCAAAGAGAAAAGAAATGAAGGAGCTGATTTCTCACTACAGAAAAATCAACCCCAACGTAGAAACAAGTATTTTTATGAGTATGCATAATGTCAACCTTGAAACTGTGATAGGTTACAGAAAAGGGGAGCAAATATATAATTTTCTCGATGATTATAATGTTGAAAATTAACCGTTATACATATTATCTCTGTAATATCCAACAAGCTCATCAACTCTATGCTCGATAAAGGTATGTATATCGTCTCTGTGGTCTTCACCATTTCTTGTAACATACCATTTAATAACACCTATAAGTGCTGATGAATAGAAGTTTGAAAGAATTTCTACTTTATGACCGGGAGCATGGATAGCATGTGCAAACTTGCTGAAGCAAAAATCATTGAGTGTAGCGAAAAACGTCGAGCCAAGGCTCATATAGTATTTTTCACTGCATATCGTTTTAAGAATTACAATGTTCTTATCAACAAATCTGAAGATTTCTTCAACACTGAAAAGTATACCCGCTCTGAGATTTTCCGGAGTGGGATCTTTTATTATTCCGTCAATTTCAATATTTGAAAGCTGATTTTCAAAGCAATACCTGATAAATTCAAGCTTATCATTAAAATGTTTATAAAATGTGGCCCTGTGTACGCCTGCTTTATCGCAGATATCGGATACTGAAAGATTTTCAAAATCTCTCTCTTTCATAAGCTCCATAAGAGCCGTCATAAGAAGTGTGTATGTCCGCTGAACTCTTGCATCAGTTTTTTTCATCACAAAATCTCCTTACATCATATCTTCGCCCTCATAAATATTTGACTTGACTTCATTTATGAGGTCTTTCAGCTTTTGCATTTGTTTTCTTGTGAGTTTTACAAAAGTAGGATTGTTATAGAAAAGACGGCTCGGAAGGTCGATTTCTTTTCTGTCTTTGCTCTTTTTGGCTCCCTTTACCGGCATTGCAAGTTTTTTGTCAAGCTCATAGAAAACATCATCTACGGCATATTTGAATTCAACTGCCTTATCCTTGCTTTTTTCCATAAGATCATAAATTTTCTGCGGTTCACTGATTGAAGCTTTAACAGATGAATAAAACTCAACAATTGATTCCTGAAGAGAACTGAGCTTTTGCTGAAGTTTTCTGATATCAAGAGCTTTGCGTACAGCATTGATAACGTCAAGAGTGAATACAGCAAGCACGGCAATAAGAATATATATAAGATATTCACCGTTGATTTTTGCATAAAGGTTTTCAACGGCAGGATGAAGAACTCTTACAAATGCGACTGAAATAATACCCCAGTAAAGTGTATGCTTAAGACAGATTCTGCCTTTGATATTGAGAAACTCGTATGTATAATCCCACCAACGGGCACTGAAGAGCTTTTCCATTATGTAGCTTGTAAGATACTCAACGATATCACAGAGAACAATACCTAAAATGAAAATAATAAGCGGTCTGTCCTTAAAAGGATTGTATATAAGGATTGTCATAACGAGGGCAGCAGTACCGTAAATAGGACAGAGAGGGCCAGTAAGAAATCCTCTGTTGATAATTCGCTTTTCACCAATTGAACAGTAAATTGATTCAAGAAGCCAACCACCGGCGCTGTAAAAGAAAAACAGTAAAGTATATTTAATAATATTATCCATAATTTATATCCTTTTCACATCATCAAGAAATTTTTCTTTGTATTTTTTACTGAGAGAATAAAATATCTCACGTGTAGCACAATATTTGTCAGAGAACAGCACTATATACCCTTCCTTGAATTTAGGAGGCACTACTGTAAATGGCCACATATGACAACGGATCATATTCTCTTCTTTAACAGTAAGCTCAGGACAAAGCTCCTTTGCATTCATAGCAGCATATATGGGATGCTTATATCCGTGACCTTTGTGCCACGCACCTGTAGTCCCGTCACGCCAGTCATAATATACAAGATCATGCATTACAGCGGCTCTTGTTGCTTCCTCATAGTCCCATCCGAGCTTCTTACATATTTTATAGGTGAGATAAGAAACACCCAATATGTGCTGTAATCTGTCAATTTCAAGATGCTGTTCAAACTCCTTAAGAGACTGAACTTCATCTGTTTCGATAAGTTTTCCTACAAGATCAAAAAAACCGTCTGAATTTTCAGGTGTCAGCTTATAGGTTTTAAGATATTCCTCATATAAATTCAGTTTTTTCATAAAATCAAATTTTCCTTCTTTAAAATAAATTCAGCAACTGCATTATCATCATTTTTACCGATTACATCTGTTGCGATTTCCTTTAGATTTCGGTGTGCATTTTCAACAGCGTAACATTCATCAGCATATTCAAATAACGGTATATCATTAAGATTGTCACCAAAGGCAATCATTTTGTCTGCCTTTATATGTCTCTTTACAAAATCCGCACTTATTCCCTTATTTACATCAGAAGAGAGAATTTCAAGAAAATAACATCCTGTATAGTTATCACTGTAGAACATACAGTTTATTCCTTCAATTTTACATAATTCGTCATAAATTTCCTTAAGTTCTTCATAAGGATCAAGCGTAACGATATATATAAGGTTATCATCTGCTTTAAGGGTAGGGGAGTAAAAAAATCTTTTTATACCGAGATCATTTCTGCTGTTAATATACTTCTGCTGATTTTCGTTATTCAGATCTGAATAAAATATATTGATATTTGTGCCTTCGATATAATAAAGCATGGGCGCTTTGTTATATTTTCTGTAAATTTCAAGAACCTTCTCAGCTGCACTTTTTTCTATTGTACAAGCAGACACCACTTTGTTTTCTTTCGGATCATATACAACAACACCGTTCATCATTACAAGAGGAACATTGAGTTTTACACCGCCGAACATTTCGGAAACTGTTGCATGTGTTCTTGCAGTCGAAAGAGAAAACATAACGTCGTTGTCAGCAAGCTTATTAATGATTTCAGCAGATCTTTCAGACAAATGAGCTTCAGAATCAAGAAGCGTTCCGTCAAGATCGGTAATATATAAGGTTTTCATAAAATATACCTCAACACACAATTTCGGATATTATATCATTTTTAACGATAAATGACAACTGTCTACAAAAAAATTTACATTTAATATTTACTCATTTACAATTAAGTGTTTAATTATATTACAAAATCAAATAAAATGATTGAAATCCCTTGAATTATCTTTTCAAATAAAGTATAATATGTTCATATTAAACTGGGTAGGTGTATAAATTACCCGAAATACGCTTACCTTTTGAAGGGGATATATAATGTTAGGTAAATTCGTCAAAGTACGTGTAACATCCCCAATGAATTCCTTCAACAGTCGTTTCGGCTTTAAATATCAGCTGAACTACGGCATAATGGAAGGCTGTAAAACCCGAAAAAATACCGTTCAGTTTGCTTATATTATGGGCATCAATCATCCTGTAAGAAATTTTGACGGCAGGGTAATTGCAACCGTGAAACGTAACGGCGGAAAAGGTATAGTGTGGGTTGTTGCTCCGAAGAGCACACGTTTCATTGTAAATGATATCAGACCTGCCATTGACTTTGCTGAAGGTCGCATTGGGTACACAATCGATTGTCTTTATGAAAGCTCCTGCGGTGCAGTTGTTTTCAACGAAGAAAAAGGTGAAAGACAGTTTCTTTTAATACGCAACAGAAGAAGCGCTCACTGGGGATTCCCTAAGGGACACATTGAACCCGGTGAAACCAAAGAAGAAACTGCAATCAGAGAAGTTCTTGAAGAAACAGGGCTAAATATTGAAATTGTTCCCGGCTTTGTAAAAAATTCAGAGTATATTATTCAGGGCAAGATTGAAAAATCAGTTTCAATTTTCCTCGGAAAAACTACCGAATTTGATTATAAGCTTCAGGAAGAAGAAATTGAAGAGTGCGGTTGGTATACTTATAACGATGCGCTGCGCATTCTCAATTATGAAAACGATAAATATATTCTCACAGAAGCTGCAAAGTTTTTCGGGAATAAATAAACATTAGGAGTATCAATCAATGGTTGACAGTCTGGTAGAGTCAATAGTAACAGCCCTCGGCGGAAAAATATCCTCTGAGCTTGTTGCTTTTATTGTATCTTTGCTGCCTGTACTTGAGCTTCGTGGCGGTCTCGTTGCAGCCAAGCTTATGGATATTGATTTTTTCAGAGCTTTCGCAATTTGTTATATCGGCAATATTCTTCCTATACCTTTCATATTGCTGTTTATCAGAAAAATTTTCAATTTGCTGAAAAGAAACAGAAAGATTGAAGAAATCATTGAAAAATTTGAGGCACGTTCACTAAGAAAGGCTGACAAAGTAAAGAAATACCGACTGTGGGGATTGTTTATATTTGTTGCGATTCCTCTTCCCGGAACCGGAGCATGGACAGGAGCTTTGGTTGCTGACTTGCTCGACATCAGAATAAAGCACTCTCTGCCTGTAATTGCTTTGGGAGTTCTTGTAGCAGGCTTTATCGTATCCTGCCTTTCTTACGGACTTCTTGGTCTGCTCGGATTATGACTTAATACTGAACCGTTCTGTTATTCGGAACGGTTTATTTCATTTCTGGTAAAAATATTACACCATCGGTTTGTTGCAAATCTGATATTTTTGTGATATAATCTACTAAAACAGAAGGTTAATTAATTTCTATAAGGGTGAATAATAATGATAAATAAAAAAATCGACAAGCTCTTTACCGAATGGGTTGCAGTTAACAAAGAGCGAATTCTTGAAAAATGGATTGAGCTTGCAAAAATTCCGTCAATAAAAAGCGACCCGGCAGAAGGTGCACCGTTCGGTGAAAACTGCAGAAAAGCGTTAGACACTGCAGCTTCATATTTTAATTCTGAAAATATCACCAGCTCTGTTTACGGTGAAGACGGTTATGCTCTTGCACATTTCGGCAAAGGAAACAAAACAATCGGTCTTTTTTCACACAGTGATGTTGTGCCTGTAGGTGATGACTGGTTATATACAAAGCCGTTTGAACCAATAATCAAGGACGGAGCTTTAATCGGCAGGGGAGTTGAAGATAATAAATCAGGTATCATTGCTTCACTTTGCGTAATGGAGTTTCTACGTGATAGCGAAATACCTTTCAGCAGCCATCTTCAGCTTTTCATCGGTTCAGACGAGGAGTGCGGAATGGGTGATATGGACAGATTTTTGAAAAACCATCCTATGCCTGAAATCAGCATTGTTCCTGATGCGGATTTTCCTTGCAGTGTTGGTGAAAAGGGTATTTATCATTTTATGACAAAAAGTAAAAATGAGTTTTCTGACATTGTAGAAATCTGCGGCGGTGAAGCATATAACATTGTTTTGGATAATGTTACCTCGAAAATTAAATTCAGCGAAGCTCTCTGTTCAGAGTTAAACCTGAACGATAAGGTTGCTGTTACTTCCGACGAAAACTTCATTTATGTTTCGGCAAAAGGCATTGCAAAGCATGCAAGTATCCCTGAAGGCTCAGTAAACGCTGCTTTTCTTCTTTTCAGCGTTCTTTCAGAATGTGAATCACTCAACAGTAATGACCGTGAAATTCTAAAAAATGCTGCTGAATTAATTGCTGATTATTACGGCAAAGGCATCGGAGTTACCAATGACGATCCCACATTCGGCAAAATGACCTGTGTCAACGGCATGATAAGAACCGATGACAATAAGCTCTGTGTCAGCTTTGACGTCCGCTACGGCAGTTCACTTGACCCTCAGTATCTTGAAAGAACTTCAGAATCAACGGTTAATACTCTCGGTTTTGGAATCATTTATAAAGACAACCGTGCAGGATTCGAAATACCGAAGGAAAACAAAATGCCTCAGATATTTGAGGATATTTTCTGCGAAGTGACCGGTGAGAAAAAACAGCGTGTTCTTATGTCAGGCGGTACCTATGCACGAAGACTTGATAACGCCTTTTCAATCGGTACTTTTTACATTTCTCCCGAAAGAAAAGATATGGTTCTTCAGATGCCTGACGGCCACGGCGGAGCTCATCAATGCGACGAAATGATTGATATTGACGGTTTCTTTGAGGGAACAAGAATTCTTCTTCATTACATTCTTGCTTGTGACGAAAATTTATGATTAACTGTTGCTTAAATATTAATAAACCTATAACATTTGTATCTTAATATTAAAAAATGAGGTTTTACTCTTGTAAAGCGACAAAGAATTCTGTAAAATAACTTGGATATTGTTGATTTAATGCATTAATTTGCAGAGAATCAGGAAACTATAAAATAAGGTGGTATAAAATTGAACTCAAAAAGCTTACTGTATATTCTCAAAAGAGTCGGACTTGCCGTTCTTACAGTTTGGGTTGTAATTACTGTAACCTTTTTCGTAATGAGAGCGGTTCCGGGCGGACCTTTCGTTGGTGAAAAAGCTGCAAGCCCTGCAGTTGAAGCTGCACTCAAGGCAAAATACGGTCTTGACAAACCTCTTTCTGAGCAATATTTCACTTATCTCAAAGACATTGTAACTGACCTTGATTTCGGTCCTTCTCTTAAACAGAGAGGCAGAGATGTAATCGATATAATCGGAGAAGGTCTTAAAGTATCTGCAAAGCTCGGTGTAATTGCAGCAGGTATTGCGCTTGTTATAGGTGTTATTCTCGGTGCTGTGGCGGCATTGAAACGAAACTCATTTATCGACCGTGTAATTATGGTAATAACAACTGCGTTTGTATCTATGCCCTCATTCATCATGGCGTCGCTGCCTCTTATTATTTTCGCAGTATGGATGAGCCTTCTTCCTGCTAACGGTGATGCAGCAGGCGGACTTATTCTGCCCATCTTCACTCTTTCACTTTCACCAATGGCACATATTACCCGTCTTACACGTTCATCAATGCTTGATGTTCTCGGTCAGGATTATATAAGAACAGCTAAAGCAAAAGGTGTTTCAGGAAAAAATATCATTTTCAAACACGCCCTTAAGAATTCACTTATACCTGTCATCACTTATTTTGGTCCTATGCTTGCTTATATCGTAACAGGATCTCTCGTTGTTGAACAGATTTTTGCTGTTCCCGGCATCGGCAGAGCTTTTGTAAACAGCATCACAGGCCGTGACTATCCGCTTATTATGGGTACAACCATCGTTCTTGCTACCCTTATTGTTGTTATGAATCTTCTCAGCGACATTCTTTACAAGATTGTTGACCCGAGAATTAATCTTGAATAAGGAGGTAAATTAAATTATGGAAAAGAAAAAATTTACTCTCCACGTTGATATTGACAAGTTTGCACCCGCAAGCGCAGAGGACAAAGAATATCTTGTAAAAATGCGTCCGTCGTCAACATTTTTCAAGGACGGTATCAGAAGACTTCTTAAAAACAAGGTAGCAACCGTTTCACTCATTCTTATTGTAATCATCACACTTTCTTCAGTTATTATACCTATGTTCTGGCCTTATTCATATGATTCTCAGCTTGGTATTACACCCGGTAAGCCTGTTGATGCTTCATATAACAACCTTGCGCCTTTTGAATACGGCAGTACTGAACAGGCAAAAATCGCAGCAGGTGAAAAGGTTTTTCCGCACATTTTCGGAACTGACTCTGCAGGCCGTGACTATTTCATCCGAATTGTATACGGCACAAGAATTTCCCTTACTGTAGGCTTTTTTGCAAGTATTATCGTTCTTATTATCGGTCTTCTCATCGGTTCAATTGCAGGCTACTGCGGCGGTAAGATTGATATACTGATAATGAGATTTGTAGATATTATCTATTCACTTCCGGATATGCTTATGGTTATTCTTCTTTCATCTGTGCTCAACGTTTCGTTAAAGCCGCTTATTGAAGGAACAACTATGGCAAAAATCGGTACAAACATCATAAGCCTTTTCATTGTATTTGCAGTCCTTTACTGGGTTTCAATGGCAAGACTTATCAGAGGTCAGATTCTTTCACTCCGTGAACAGGAATATGTTCTTGCAGCTAAAGCTTCAGGAGCAAAAGGTAGCTGGATTATAAGAAAACACCTTCTTCCAAACTGCATCAGTGTTGTTATAATTTCAACAGCACTTCAGATTCCTTCAGCTATTTTCACAGAGAGCTATCTTTCTTTCCTCGGTCTTGGTGTTAATGCTCCAATGCCTTCACTCGGTTCACTTGCTTCAGAGGCACTCAACGGCATTACATCTTATTCTTACAGACTTATTATTCCGGCAATTGTAATTTCACTTATTGTTTTATCACTTAATCTTCTGGGCGACGGTCTTCGTGACGCATTTGACCCGAAGCTTAATAGTTAAGAAAGGAGAGTATAGAATGGCATTATTAGAAGTAAAAGACCTTCATACATCCTTTTTTACAGACGCAGGTGAAGTCAAAGCAGTAAACGGAGTTTCATTTAACCTCGAAAGAGGTAAGGTTCTCGGAATTGTAGGTGAGTCAGGTTCAGGTAAATCCGTTACCTCATATTCAATTATGGGAATTCTCGCAGGCAGCGGCAAAATCGTTTCAGGCTCAATAAAGCTTGACGGAACTGAGCTTGTCGGCGCTGATGAAAAGGTTATGAAGGATGTCAGAGGTAACAAGATTTCAATCATCTTCCAGGACCCTATGACCTCACTCAACCCCACATATTCTATAGGACATCAGCTTATGGAGGCAATTCTCCTCCATACTGACCGTGACAAAAAACAGGCATATGACAGAGCGGTTGAAATGCTCAGACTTGTTAATGTAAATGAACCCGAAAAAAGAATGAAGCAATATCCCTTTGAGCTTTCAGGCGGTATGCGTCAGAGAGTTATGATTGCAATGGCACTTGCTTGTGAGCCCGACATTCTTATTGCAGATGAGCCCACAACTGCGCTTGACGTTACAATTCAGGCTCAGATTCTTGATCTTATGAAGGACCTTCAGAAAGAACTCGGAATGGCAATTATTATGATTACTCACGACCTTGGTGTTGTTGCTCAGATGTGCGATGAAGTAATTGTAATGTATGCAGGCTCAATCTGTGAACTGGGCAGTGCTGATGAGATTTTCTATAATCCTCAGCACGAATACACAAAAGGACTTATGCGTTCACTTCCGTCAGCAAACACTGCAGGAACACTGCTGAAGCCCATAACCGGCACACCAATCGACCTTCTCAATATGCCGAAGGGTTGTGCGTTTGCACCGAGATGTGATGCTGCAATGAAAATCTGTATTACAGACAAGCCTCAGAATGTTGAGGTTAATGAAAATCATCAGTCCGCTTGCTGGATGTGCATTAAAAATATGATGGAAAAAGGCGAAATTGAAAATACAAGCAAAGGCGGTGACGCCGAATGAGTGAAAACAAAAACCTCATTGAAGTAAAGGGACTCAAAAAGTATTTTGACATCAGTGTTGGAGCTTTTAAAACAAAGCCACTGAAAGCAGTTGACGATGTATCTTTTAATATCAGAAAAGGTGAAACCTTAGGTCTTGTAGGTGAATCAGGCTGCGGCAAAACAACTGTCGGCAGAACTCTTCTTCACCTTTATAAGCCTACTGCAGGTCAGATTATTTTTGACGGTAAGGAGCTTAAAACTAAAGCAGACCTTAACGAATACCGCAAAAAAGCAACAATGGTATTCCAGGACCCCTATTCATCACTTAATCCCAGAATGACAGTATCAGATATTATCGGTGAACCTCTTGATATCCACAAGCTTTATAAGGATAAAAAAGAAAGAGAAGAAAAAATTCTTGAGCTGATGAGTCATGTCGGTCTTAACAGTGAACACGCATCAAGATATGCTCACGAATTTTCGGGCGGTCAGAGACAGAGAATCGGTATTGCAAGAAGCCTTGCAGTAAATCCCGACTTCATTGTCTGCGATGAACCTGTTTCTGCTCTTGACGTATCAATTCAGGCTCAGGTAATCAATATGTTCGGTGAGCTTCAGGAGAAAATGGGTCTTACTTATCTCTTCATTGCTCACGATCTTCTTGTAGTAAGACATATCAGCGACCGAATTGCTGTTATGTATCTCGGCAGAATGGTTGAGCTTGCAGATGCAGGGGAGATATATGAGCATCCACTTCATCCTTACTCAAAGTCACTTCTCTCAGCTGTTCCCGTACCTGATCCTAAAATTGCAAGAGCAAATCAGAGAATTCTTCTTTCGGGAGATATTCCGAGTCCGCTCAACGCACCGTCAGGCTGTCCTTTCAGAACCCGTTGTCCTTATGCAAAGGATATCTGTGCTGAAAGTATGCCCGAATTCAGAGAAGTGTCAGCAGGTCATTTTGTTGCTTGTCACAGAATTGAAGAAATCGGTTAAGTAAATCAAACGGGTAACCGTTTAAAAAATATAAAAAACGAAAGGAAAATTACTATGAAAAAAACACTCGCATTACTCCTTGCTGCAGTTATGCTTTTTGCTTTTGCAGCTTGCGGCGGTCAGAAAGACCTTGCAACTGATGTGCTTCCCGTATGTCTTGCATCAGAACCCAACAACATTGACCCCGCTCTTAACTCATCAGTAGACGGTGCAACAATGGTTTCACATCTTTTTGCAGGTCTTGCAAAATGGGCTAAGGATGAAACCGGTAAGCTTGTAATCGTACCTGAATGTGTTGAAGAACTCACAGAAGGTGTTCTCAATGACAACGGCACAATTACTTACACTTACACACTTAAGGAAGGTCTTAAGTGGTCAGACGGTGAACCTCTCACTGCAGGCGACTTCGTATTCTCTTGGAACAGAGCTGCTTCACCCGCTCTCGGTGCAGACTACGGCTACATGTTTGAAGTTGTTGAAGGCTACGCAGAAATGAATGAGCTCAAAGAAAGCGGCGAAACAGATGAAGCAGGTGAACCCATTATGGTTCCTGTAAATCCCGATGCAAAGCTTTCAGTTGAAGCTACAGACGACAAGACAATTGTTGTTACTCTTGCTAACCCCGTAAACTACTGGAACGAACTTCTTGCATTCCCCACATATTATCCCGTACGTGAAGATGTAGTTGCTAATGACAAGTGGGCAACTGACCCTGCAACATACGTTTCAAACGGTGCTTACAAGATGACAGGTTGGGAACACAACAGCGTTATCACAATTGAAAAGAATGAGAACTACTACGATGCTGAGGCTGTAACAATGCCCACAATCAAGTTCTATCTTTCAGACAATGCAAATAACATGCTCACAAACTTCAAGAACAGCGACTGGCTTCTTATTGATGATGTACCCACAAACGAGATGACAGCTCTTAAGGCTGACTATCCCGATGAATACTTCGTTGAAGGTCAGCTTGGTACTTACTATGTATCATGGAACGTAAATCAGGAACTTCTTCCTTCAAGCTCAGAACTCAAGGGTGTTGAAGCTGAAGAAGCAAGACAGGAAATCAGAAAGGCTTTCAGTCTTCTTCTTGACAGAAATTATATTGTTGAACAGGTTTCAAAGGCTGGTGAAGTACCAGCATCATCCTTCGTATCAATGGGTCTTACCGATGCAGACGGCAGCCAGTTCTATGAAGCTGCAAACTCAAAGGATGACGCATTCAACGGTTACTACAATGTTGCTGCTGATGCAATCGAAGGCAACTATGCAGCAGCTATGGAAATCCTCAAGAAGTACTACACCTTCGATGAAGCTTCACAGAAGTTCACAGACATTCCTACACTCTATTACATCTATAACACAGCAGAAAACCACAAGGCAATTGCTGAATATATTCAGAACGCATTTGCTTCAGTCGGCATCAATATGGAGCTTACAAACCAGGAATGGAACACATTCCTTGATACACGTAAGAACGGCGATTACTCAGTAGCTCGTAACGGTTGGGTAGCTGACTACAATGACCCCATCTGCTATCTCGATATGTGGATTTCAGCTTCAGGTAACAACGATATTCAGTTTGGCAAGGGCGCACACAAGAACCTTAAGATGTATGACCTTGATCTTACTCCCTACGGCATTGACTATAAGGTAGGCAACAGAACATGGGCAGAAACCTATGATGTTCTCATCACAGAAATCAAGGCTTGCACAGACACTGAAACACGTTATGCTCTCATGCACCTTGCAGAAGATATGCTTATGGAAACAGGCTGTATCACTCCGATTTATTACTACACAGATACTTATATGCTTGATGAAAGAGTTGAAGGCTTCTACAGCAATCCTCTCGGCTATAAGTACTTCATGTACACAACAATCAACAACGGTTCAGCTGAATAAGATTTAAAACTATAAGCCCTCGGTTTTTGCCGAGGGCTTTCTTAATATAAAAATTCTTTATTGTCATCAGTAAGCTTGAATAGCTTTTCCTTCAGAGTGGGGGACATATTGCATAGCGGTAAGCGCATTGTGCTATTACACAAACCCAGAAAGGACATCACTTCCTTGACAGGGATCGGATTAACCTCACAGAACAGAGCTTTAATAAGCTGAATTGTATTTTTCTGCATACTTGCAGATTTTTCTATATTTCCTTTTATAGCGGCTTTTGTCATTTCAGCAGTAAACCTTGGTGCAACATTGGAAAGCACGGATATGACACCTTTTGCGCCGAGTGAAGCAGATGCAGTTATTAAATCATCATTTCCGACATAAAAATCAAGCTTGCCATCCGTAAGATGTATACTTTCAGCAAGTTTTCCCATGTCAGGATCAGCTTCCTTTACACCTACAATATTTTCGTGTTCAGAGAGAATTTTGTATGTTTCCGTGGAAATGTTCACACCTGTACGAGAAGGGACATTATAAACTAAAACAGGCTTACTCAGATTATCTGCAAGCGCAAAATAATGCTCAATAATGCCATTCTGAGAGCATTTGTTGTAATACGGTGTCACAATCAGATGAGCGTCAACACCACGCTTTTCAGCCTCTTTTCCGAGGTTTAAAGCGAAAGATGTACTGTTGCTGCCCGTACCTGCAATTACAGGAATTCTGCCGTTTACTTCTTTGACCGCTACATCAAACAAATTAAGCTTTTCTTCAACCGTCAGAGTTGAGCCTTCACCTGTTGTGCCACAGATAATAAGAGCATCCACACCGTTTGCAATTTGAATTTCTATAAGCTTTTTGAAACAATCATAATCGATTTCACCGTCTTTTCTGAATGGGGTAACAAGAGCAGTGCCACACCCTATAAAAAGCGGTTTCATAAATCCCCTCCAAAATCAAAGTAAAAAAACACCGAACACTTTAAACGTCCGGTGTTTTTCAATTATGTTATGTTATCAGTCCATATAACCTTCTGCGCAGAGAAGTTCAGCAAGAAGAACAGCACCGCCTGCAGCACCACGGAGGGTGTTGTGTGAAAGGCATACAAATTTGTAGTCATACTGACTGTCTTCACGGAGTCTACCAATTGAAACAGCCATACCGCCTTCAAGGTTGCGGTTAAGCTTTGTCTGAGGCATATTGTCTTCTGTGAAGTAGTGAAGGAACTTTTTGGGAGCTGAGGGAAGATCTAATTCCTGAGCTCTGCCGCTGTAGTTTTCCCAAACCTTGATGATTTCTTCCTTTGAAGGCTTCTTGCCGTCTTCAAAGCGCATGAATACAGCACCCATATGGCCGTCTGAAACGGGAACTCTGATACACTGAGCTGTGAAAGCAGGCTTCTGAGCATTAACGATTACATCGTTTTCAACCTTACCCCAGATTTTAAGAGGTTCCTGTTCACTCTTTTCTTCTTCACCGCCGATGTAGGGGATAACATTGTCAATCATTTCAGGCCATGAATCAAATGTTTTACCTGCACCTGAAATTGCCTGATATGTGCATACAAGAACTTCCTTAACACCATACTCTTTGTCAAGAGGATAGATAGCGGGAACATAGCTCTGAAGTGAGCAGTTGCTCTTTACTGCAACAAAACCTCTCTTTGTGCCGAGACGTTTTCTCTGACCTTCAATAACCTTGATGTGGTCAGCATTAATTTCGGGCACTACCATAGGAACGTCTGCAGTACCTCTGTGAGCGCTGTTGTTTGAAACAACGGGGCATTCAAGCTTTGCATAAGCTTCTTCAAGAGCTCTGATTTCATCCTTCTTCATATCAACTGCACAGAATACAAAATCAACTGAAGCAGCGATTTTTTCCATATCGGCAGTTGCATCCATAATTACGAGATCTGCAAGCTTTTCAGGCATCGGATCAGCAATTCTCCATCTTTCGCCGACAGCTTCTTTATATGTTTTTCCTGCTGAACGAGCTGAAGCTGCAAGAAGAGTTACGTTGAACCAAGGATGGTCAGCAAGAATTGTAGCAAATCTCTGACCTACCATACCTGTAGCACCGATAATACCTACATTATACTTTTTCATAATTACACCTCTGTCTGAGTTTAAAATTCAACATATTATTTTGCCTAAAACTGTTGCCAAATTCAGCATTATGCACTATAATAGTTTCGAACTTTTATATATTATCACTTATCTTCCGAATAGTCAATAGAAAAGTGAGAAAGGAAGCGCTGAAACTGTACTTTTCAGCAATAAAATTATGAATACATCGGATTTTTTCTATGATTTACCCAAGGAACTTATCGCTCAGCACCCTGTCGAACCGAGAGATCATTCAAGACTTCTCGTTGTCGGCAGAGACAACGGTGAGCTCAGGCACGGTCATTTCTATGATATTCTTGACGAACTCAAAGAAGGGGACTGCCTTATAGTAAACAATACAAGAGTTCTCCCTGCAAGAATGTTCGGCACAAAAAAAGAAACAGGTGCAGTTGTTGAATTTCTTTTGCTCAACACAAAAGGAGATGATATCTGGGAGTGCATTACAGGTCCCGGCAAGAGAGCTAAACCCGGCACTTCATTCACTTTTGGTGACGGTCAGCTTGAAGCAGATGTTCTTGATGTTCTTGAAGGCGGTAACAGACTTGTTAAATTCAGGTATGAAGGCAACTTTTACAATGTTATAGACGAAATCGGTCAGATGCCTCTGCCACCGTATATAACGGAGATTCTTGAAGATAAAGAACGTTATCAGACTGTTTATTCAAAAGAGCTCGGCTCGGCTGCCGCACCGACAGCAGGTCTTCATTTCACCGATGAACTTTTAGATAAAATCAAAGCCAAAGGTGTAAAAATCGGTTATGTAACACTCCATGTAGGACTCGGAACCTTCAGACCTGTAAAGGTTGAGGATGTTACAAAACATACTATGCACTCAGAGCATTATTGGTTACCGAAGGAAACTGCCGAACTCATTAACAGCACCAAAGCAAAGGGCGGAAGAGTTATTGCAGTCGGAACAACAAGCTGCCGTACACTTGAATCCGTTGCAACCTTCAACGGAAAAATCGAAGAAGCTGAGGGTAACACAGATATTTTCATCTATCCGGGCTATGAATTCAAGTGCATTGACGCTCTCATCACAAACTTCCACCTTCCCGAAAGCACACTAATTATGCTTGTAAGTGCTTTCTGCGGATATGACAACACAATGAATTTTTACAAAACTGCAGTTGAAGAAAAGTATAGATTTTTCTCATTCGGCGATGCAGTGTTTATCAGATAAGGGAGGCAAATTATGTACAGTTTAATAAAGAACAACGGTACTGCCAGACGCGGTGAATTTAAAACCGTACATGGCACCGTACAGACTCCTGCTTTTATGAATGTTGCAACCTGCGGTGCAATAAAAGGCGCACTTTCAGCTATTGACCTTAAAGAAATCAAGTGTCAGGTTATGCTCAGCAACACTTACCATCTTCATGTAAGACCGGGTGATGAGCTTGTATATGAAATGGGCGGACTTCACGAATTCACTCAGTGGAAGGCTCCTATCCTCACAGACAGCGGTGGATTTCAGGTTTTCTCTCTGTCAGGTCTTCGCAAGATAAGTGAAGAAGGTGTTACCTTTGCTTCACACGTTGACGGCAAACGAATTTTTATGGGACCTGAAGAAAGTATGCAGATTCAGTCACATCTCGGTTCAACAATCGCTATGGCTTTTGACGAATGTGTAGAAAATCCTGCAACATACGAATACGCTAAAAAAAGCTGCGAAAGAACCGTCAGATGGCTCAAACGCTGCAAGGCAGAAATGACAAGACTGAATTCACTTCCTGAAACAATCAACAAAAATCAGCTTCTTTTCGGTATAAACCAGGGTTGTACCTTTGAAGATCTCAGAATTGAAAATATGAAAGAAATTGCAGAGCTTGATCTCGACGGTTATGCAATCGGCGGTCTTGCTGTTGGTGAGCCTAAAGAGGATATGTACCGTGTGATTTCAGCAGTTGAACCCTGGATGCCCAAGGATAAAATCCGCTATCTTATGGGGGTCGGCACACCGGGAAATATCATCGAAGCTGTAAGCAGGGGAGTTGACCTTTTCGACTGTGTAATGCCAAGCCGTAATGCACGTCACGGACATCTCAACACATGGAACGGTATCATCAACATAAATAATAAAAAGTATGAAAAAGACAGTCAGCCCATCGATCCGCTTTGTGATTGTCCAACCTGCCGTAACTTCTCTCGCTCATATATAAGACACCTTTTCAAAGCAAAAGAAATGCTTGCTATGCGTCTTTGTGTAATGCACAACCTTTATTTCTATAACACACTTATGGAAAAAATCAGAGAGTCACTTGATAATGACGAGTTCGCTGAGTTCAAGGAAAAATATGTTGACCTCCTTGACAAAAGAATTTAATTTTGATATACTTTATTGAAATATTTTTTAACGGAGGAATACTAATATGTACTTCTTAGAAGCAACAGCTGCAGGCGGTGCACAGGGCGGCTCATACACAATGATTCTTATGATGGTTGGTATGTTCGCACTTATGTACTTCATGACAATTCGTCCCCAGAAGAAGCGTCAGAAGGAAGAACAGGAAATGCGCAACGCAGTTGATATTGGTGACGAAATCACAACTATCGGCGGTATCTGCGGCAAAGTAGTTTCAGTTAAGGAAAACAACCTTGTAATTGAAACAGGTACAGACAGAACAAGAATGCTTATCACTCGTTGGGCTGTTCAGCAGAACAATTCAGCTATGGAAAGACTTGCTGCTGAAAGAGAAGCTGCAAAAGCTGCTCAGGAAAAAGCAAAGTCTGAAAAGAAAGCTGCAAAATCAAAGAAGAACGAAGACTGATAATAGTAATATTTGAAGCTATTCTCCTCATATCCATTTACAAAAGTGGTATGAGGAGGTTCTTTTTTTATGAACAAACCTAAAAATATAAAAGCTAAGAAACAAAAAAATTCTGACAACAAGAATCTTATCATGTTTCTGCTGCCGTTAGTCGTATTATTATCTGCACTTTTTGTAACAAGTGTTGTTTCGTCTTTATCAGACATCGGAAAGCATCTTAATTTCCCCGTAATTACCGTAATTTTCAGCTTTTGCACCTTTTTCACAGCTTTTCTCACAGCGAATATAAAGCGTGAAAAAGGACTTATTACAGGCGTAATTTACAATCTTCCAACAATTATAATAATTCTTCTTGTCTCTTTAATTCTGAATCGTTTTTCAGCTGACCTCAACTTGCTGCTGAGCTTCATAACTATGCTTATATCTTCCTCTCTGGGCGGAGTTATAGGTGTCAACCGTAGACAAAAAGCTAAAAGAGGCAAAAGATGAAGGTAAGCACAGTTTTTATAAAACAAAAAAGAAATAAGAATGAAACAAATCTGCCTGATATACCCTTAATTCTGAGCATATCAGCCATTCTGGCAGGCTTAATCTCAGGAATGTTAATTTACAGCTTTATGAAAGAAAGTCTTTCAGCAGAACTCTTAAGGGTATTTATAAGCTTTTTCTATGACACTACATCAAAAACTGAACCGGAATTACTTTCAGGATTGTTAGTTTCTGTTTTACCGTATATTGTTATGATGTTCATTTTTGCCCTTGACCTTATAGGCGCTCCTCTTGCTTTGATATTTACTTATTTTAAAACTCTTGCACCTACCTTGCTTTTTTCCTTTTTATACTGTGAATACGGTCTGAAAGGTGCAGAATACGTTTTTCTTGTACTGGCAGCAGGGGAGATAACTTCACTTTTAGGAACCCTGCTTATTTGTTCATCGACATACAGAATGAGTGCTCGTATGAAAGAAATATATAAAGCAGGAAAAGGAGAGTACCCACAGGAAATCAGAATTTTCATTCCGAAATTCACCGTGGGTACTGTTATTGTTATCTTAAGCAGATTGATTATTTTTATTACAGTTACAAGCTTTAAAGACTTATTTGTCTTCTGAGCTTTTTGTAAACTCCTTGCTGAGCGGGTTGTTTTTTACAGCCTCTCTGAGCTGCTTATTTTCAATATGAGTATAAATCTGTGTTGTTGCAAGGTTTTCATGTCCAAGCATTTCTTTCAGCACAAGAACATCCACATCACCGTGCTGATACATAAGCGTTGCAGCAGTGTGACGCAGCTTGTGTACCGAATAGTGCTGACCTTCAAGACCTATTTCTTCAAGATAATGATAAACCATAAGCTGCACAGCCTGTCTGCCGATACGCTTGTTTAAGCGTGAAAGAAAAAGAGCATTTTTGTCCTTCTGTTCAACCTTATCGTGTGGTCTTACTGCAAGATAGCTTTTTATTGAATCTATGCAAGCTTTATTCAGGTAAACCATTCTTTCTTTATCGCCTTTTCCCGTTACAATCATTGTGCTCTCTGAAAAATCAATATCGGTAATATTAAGCGACACAAGCTCTGCAAGACGCAGACCGCAATTAAGGAAAAGAGTCAGAATACAGTAATCACGTTCTTTATTCGGATCTTTTACACTATTGAGAAGAGCAATGCTTTGCTCTAATGTAAGATATTTCGGTAATTTTTTCTTTGACGGTGCAACCTGCAGCTGAGAAGCAGGATTATGATCAATATACTGCATTTTGTCGGCAACATACTTAAAAAAGCCACGTATCGAAGAAGCTTTTCTTGCGCGTGTGTTAGCTGAGTTCGATCGGTCACTTCCGCAATATGTTAAGAAATTGTTAATATCCTTAAGTGTGACACCTGCAATAAAATCTGTGTCAATATAAGACATATCGTAATCATCAGGCAGCTCAGAAGGGGAGTCCATACCGTTTTTTTGCGAAATAAGATATCTGAAAAACAGACGCAGATCTGAAAGATATTCATCAACAGTAAGTTTTGAGCTTGCTTTTATAACAAGCAACTCATTTATATATTCCACAACAAGCGGCGGCAAAAGTTTTTTGTTAACGATATTAGCCATAAAAACCTCCGTTAAAACTCAAAAAATAATATAAAGTAAAAATATCAACTATACAAAATATATAAGTCTATACTATCAACTATACAAAATATTTTCATTTTGTCAAGGGGTTTGTTGAAATTTTATCAGGAAGTAGTTTTTATAGCTAAAATTCTAAAAAGTCAGATTTTTGTCGTTTAATGGATTTTTTTCAAATGATGTCATGTATATGGGAAATAAACTGATTAAACGGCTTTTAATAAAATTCACTAATATTATCTCTGTTGCATAACAAAACTTTGATTTAACCCGTTTAATAGAATTTATCTGAACGATGCTGAGTATGTCAGCTAAAATCTGATTAAACGGCATTTAACAGATTTTTATTAAACGATGAAGCGTTCATATAAAATATTTCTGTTAAAAGGTGTTTTTCAAATTTTTTTCGTTTAATAGAATTTTCTGTTATGATGAAGTCATCATCGAAAATTAATCAGTCAAACGGTTATTTTTATGAAAAGCCACATAAGGATACTTATGATTGATAAACCTATAAATCTTTCAATTAGCCGGATGTTTCAATATAATAGTTATGCTATTAAGTTTATAAATAATGCGGATACATATTAAAGAGCTGCACATTTTTAATTAATTCGACTTTTCTCATTTTTTGTCCCCTCTACTATAGAAAATATACATTTTGTATAGTTGTATGTATAAAATAATGTCAATCACCTTCCGGCATCTGTTTTAAATTATTTTTCTTTGTTCGATGTAATCCCTCTCGGATTTATACTTTGATTCTGATTAAGCCTTGATAAAATCAACATAATATGTTAAAATCATCACATTACAAAATTTAAAGGAAATTGAAATGCAGATTAAAATTCAGAACGGCACTGTTGATTTGTCAGGTCAGCCGATTTTAAAGAAAGTTAATATAGAAATCAACACCGAAAGTAAAATCGGTGTTGTTGGTCGTAACGGCTGCGGAAAAACTACTCTTCTTCGTCTGATCGCCGGTGAGCTTCAGATTTCTAAAGATGACCCTGACAATGTCGGTTATCATATTATTTCAGGAAAACCTGTAATCGGCACACTTAACCAGATGGCCTTTAAAGATAATACTGTTTCTCTAGTCGAAGAAATCAGAAGTGCTTATAGTGAAATTCTCTCGATGAAAGAGCGTCTCAATCTTCTTCACGAAAAAATGGACAATGAGCCGACAGAAGATAATATCACCGCCTACACTACCCTGCTGGATCGTTTTACACTTGATGGCGGATTTTACTTTGAAAAAGAGTATGAGGCTGCAATTAAGAGGTTCGGCTTTACTGATGAGGAAAAATATAAACCTTTATCAGATTTCTCAGGCGGTCAGCGTACAAAAATAGCTTTTCTCAAGCTTCTTCTGTCAAAGCCGGATTTACTGCTTCTTGATGAGCCTACTAACCATCTTGATGTTGACGCAGTTACCTGGCTTGAGGAATATCTCTCCTCTTATAAAAAGGCAGTCGTAATCGTCTCACATGACCGTATGTTTCTTGATAAAACTGTCAATGAGATTTATGAAATCGAACACGGCAAAACTAACAGATATCACGGTAACTATACCGAATTCACAAAGAAAAAAGCTGTTGTCCGTGAACAGCAGCTGCGTGAATATGAAGAGCAACAAAAAGAAATTCAGCGACTTAATGAACTGATTGAAAAATTCCGATATAAAGCCAACAAAGCTGCTATGGCTCAATCAAAAATTAAATATCTTGAACGTATGGAGCTCATTGAAAAGCCTGAGTGTTATGACAACCGCACCTTCCACGCTGAATTTGAGCCTGAGATTCAAAGTGTTAAAGATGTTCTCACAGTTCGGGATATGAGTATCGGATATAACAAAGTATTGTCAAAAGTAAGCTTTGATATAAAAAAAGGTCAGCATGTCGGTATTATCGGAGGAAACGGTCAGGGTAAATCAACTCTGCTCAAAACTATCGTAGGCAATATCTCCCCTCTTGGCGGTAATTATATTATAGGCGGAAATGTGAAAATCGGTTACTTTGATCAGCAGATGGCGCAGTATTCAAGCAACAAAACTGTTCTGGATGATTTTCTTGATGCATTCCCCCACCTCAATAATTTTGAAGCAAGAAGCGCTCTCGGTGCATTTCTCTTTTCAGGAGATGATGTGTTCAAAACCGTTGATATGCTTTCAGGCGGTGAACGTGTAAGGCTTGCACTCTGTAAGCTTTTTAAGAGAAAACCAAATTTTCTCATTCTTGACGAGCCTACAAACCATATGGATATTCTCGGCAAGGAAACACTTGAAAGTATGCTTCAGGATTATTCAGGTACTCTCCTTTTTGTTTCACACGACCGTTATTTTGTGAAAAAAGTTGCTCATCACATACTTTCATTTGATAATTTTGAAACCAAATGGTTTGAATACGGTTATGATGAATACGAAGAATATCTTTCTAAGCCGAAGGAGATTGAAATCAAAGAGGCCTCCCCTGCTAAATCAAAACGCAGCTTCACAACACCCGGCAAAGAAAAAGCAAAACGTGAACGTGCAATAAAAAAAGCTGAATCGCTTATTGAAAAGCTTGAATCAGAGCTTGATTCACTTCAGAATGAAATTCAGAAAGAGGAAAATATTAGTGATTATATCAAGCTAACTGAGCTGCAGGAGCAGATTGATGAAAAAGAAATGTTGCTTCTTGAAGCCATGGAAGAACTTGAAACACTGCAGAATATCGAAAGCAATATATAAAATTAACGGACCGTATTTCGGTCCGTTTTCATTATTTTCAATCACACCTATGATATTAATTTTGTAGCCATTTTCCAGAATTTTTGATTCGTTTGCTTCTTCATCTCCCCACGCAGTTTCATCTTCAAAAATTACATTATAAACATACAATTCAGCTTTTGCAATTCTATCATCTGTAAAGCTATATGTTATTCTTTTAGTTTCACCGGGTATAATAATGTTATCACAGCACAGTATAGTTTCAGAAAAATTATCTTTTGAACCTTTTTCAGTTTCCGGCACATAAACATATATTTTTAATTCTTTGATATTCTTAGTTGAAATGTTCCTTATAGTTATGTGTATTTTCAGTAAATCATTTAAATCTCTGAACGATTCAGCACCTGCAATTATCCCACAGTTTCCGCTGAATCCGTTCTGAGAAACGTCGCTTTTTTCTTTAATAAACTCCCCTGTCTCACCCATAATGACAATCAGAATTATACAAAATGCAAACAAACATAATCTCAGACTTATTTTTATATATTCATCACGATAAGCCCAATATTCCCCTCTTACTTTCAAAGCCAATACCATTACCATCCTAAAATTATATATACTCAATTAATTAAGCTTATCAAATTATACTCAATTTATTAAGTGTTGTCAAGAGGTTGAGTATGTTATTATTTAAGCGGTGATTAATATGATAAGTTATAAACCGTTTTACGAAACATTATTAAAGAAAAATATTACAGAGTACCATTTAATTTTTAAAGAAGGATTCTCAGCAAACACATTGCATCGAATGAAAAAAGGTGAAGCAATAAGCACAAAAACAATAGATGCCTTATGCTATGCACTTGATTGCAGCATCGACGAAATAATTAAATTTGAAAAAGAATGAGCAAGAAATCATAATTCTGATTCTTGCTCATTTTTGTTTATGAAACACAAAAACCTCCGAACGAATCGGAGGTTTAGTTGTTATAAGAATAATCTTATTTGAGAGCAGCCTTAGCGCCAGCTTCTTCGAGCTTCTTAACAGCAGCTTCAGCGTCGTCCTTTGACATAGCTTCCTTGATTACCTTGGGAGCGCCGTCTACAGCTTCCTTAGCTTCCTTGAGGCCAAGACCTGTAAGTTCACGAACAACCTTGATAACAGCGATCTTGTTAGCGCCGCAATCTGTAAGTTCGAGATCAAATTCTGTCTTTTCTTCAGCAGCTGATGCTTCAGCAGCTACGGGGCCAGCAGCAACAACTGCAGCTGCAGCTGATACGCCGAATTCGTCTTCTACAGCGTGTACGAGTTCTGAGAGTTCAAGAACTGTGAGAGTCTTAAGTTCTTCAATGATAGCAGTAATTTTTTCTGATGCCATGGTGATTTACCTCCAAAATTTGTTGTTTTTAAAGTTTGATTATGCTTCAGCAGGAGCTTCAGCAGGAGCAGCTTCGCCATCTTTGTCTACGATTGCCTGGATAGCACGAGCGAAAGCTGAGATCGGAGCCTGGAAAGCACCGAGAACGTTTGCAAGAAGGATTTCTCTTGAGGGAAGCTTAGCAAGACCTGTAATCTTAGCTACGTCGATAACTTCTTTGTCGATGAAACCGTTCTTAACTTCGAAATTCTTGTGTGTGTCTGCGAACTTGCAAAGGATGCGAGCAGCAGCAACATAATCATCTGCACTAGTTGCGAGAGCAGTTGTACCTTCGAGAACTGAATCAAGACCGTTAAGTTCTGTTTCAGCGATAGCTCTCTTGAGAAGTGTGTTCTTAACTACTGTGTAGTTAACACCAGCTTCACGGAGTTCCTTACGGAGCTTTGTATCGTCTTCAACGTTGATACCCTTGTAATCTACGATTACGCCGGCAATTGAACCGTTAAGTCTTTCAACGAGATCAGCAACAACCTGCTTTTTCTGTTCTAAAACCTGTACGCTTGGCAAATGAATTCACCTCCTGAAATATTTTTACCCTTGTTGTCAGAATAAATAAAACCCTTTCCCTCATACCGAGAGAAAGGGTGACATAGTTAAATCAGATAAATCTAAATTAATTATGCTCCGTTCCTCGGCAGGCGGCTTAAAGCCTTTAAGTCTGACACCTGCTGTCTTAGGGCTGGACAGCTTTGCTATAATACCACAAAGTTTTCACTTTGTCAAGCATTATTTTAAATTATTTTACTTCGGCAGCTGCTGAACCAACCTTGTTGGGGTTGATCTTCACGCCGGGGCCCATTGTTGAAGCAACAACGCATGAGCGGATGTACTGACCTTTAGCTGCAGCAGGCTTAGCCTTGATAACAGCGTCAAGAAGAGTATTGAAGTTCTCCTGAAGCTTTTCAGCGCCGAATGAAGCCTTACCGATAGGACAGTGGATAATGTTTGTTTTGTCAAGACGGTACTCAATCTTACCAGCCTTAGCTTCAGTAACAGCCTGAGCTACGTTGGGAGTTACAGTACCAGCCTTGGGTGAAGGCATAAGGCCACGAGGACCAAGAACCTTACCGAGACGACCAACAAGGCCCATCATGCTGGGATGTGCGATAGCAACATCGAATTCCATCCAGCCTTCGCCCTGGATCTTTGCAACGAGGTCTTCAGCACCTACTACTTCAGCGCCTGCAGCCTCAGCTGCCTTTGCGTCATCGCCCTTAGCGAAAACAGCAACACGTACAGATTTACCTGTACCGTTGGGAAGAACAACTGCGCCACGAACCTGCTGATCAGCATGACGTGAGTCAACGCCGAGACGGATGTGAGCTTCAATTGTTTCGTCGAACTTTGCGGTAGCAGTCTTAATAGCTAATTCAAGAGCTTCCGCAGGATCATAAAGATTTGATTTGTCTACAAGCTTTGAGCCTTCGACATATTTTTTACCATGTTTCATTGTCTTTCATCCTCCTATAGAAGTGGTGTGATCGGATTTTTCCTCCCACTTGGAAGCAATTAGTCAGCGACTAC
>JAZRJR010000013.1:0-9178 GCA_045645885.1 Acutalibacteraceae bacterium
AGGAGATTGTCGCTGTGCCAGACGCACATTGCGTGGTTGGAAGACCAACCGTTATCACTACGCATATCTGTTCCGATTATATAAAAGCTTCCGTCTTCAGCCCTGAAAAGAAACGGGTCACGCACACCTCTTGTCCCCTTCATATTGAACAGAAAGGGTTTATTGTCATTGACGGGCGTAAAATGATAACCGTCACGGCTGAGTGCATAATTTACAGATTCTCTTTCAGGCTCATTACCTGTGAAATAGCAGAATAAATAGTTTTTTCTTTCAGACATAAATTTCTCCTTGCTGCAAATAAGATTTTTAAAGTGATTTTTTCATAGATTTAATAAAAACGTCACCTTTTTTGGGTATTATAACAAAGCAGCAAGCTAAAATCAATGAAACGCAGGTGATAAATTTGAAATATATAAAAAAAATCAAGTTCTTCAATCTTCTTATGCTCACCGTTGCAGGCATTATAAACGCTTTCGGTGTAACTCTTTTTCTATCTCCCGTAAAGCTTTATGACAGCGGAATTTCAGGCACATCAATGCTTCTTTCTCAGGTAACTCCCGAATGGCTTTCACTCTCAGTTTTTCTTCTTATTCTCAACATTCCGCTTTTTCTTTTCGGGCTGAAAAAACAAGGATGGCTTTTCACTCTCTATGCTATATATTCCGTTGGCATTTATTCGCTTTTCGCCTGGCTGATTACTGATATACTTCCGATTGATGTAAGTATGGCTTCACCTCTTGCAGGTACAGATTTACTTTTGTGTGCACTTTTCGGCGGTGTAATTTCAGGTATGGGCAGCGGTCTTGCAATCCGTTTTGGCGGAGCTATGGACGGCATAGATGTACTTGCAGTCATTTTTGCAAAGAAAATCGGCATCAGTGTGGGCTCATTCGTTATGATTTACAACGTTGTTCTCTATGTTGTGTGCGGCATCATTCTGCAAAGCTGGATTCTTCCGCTTTATTCAATCGTAACCTATGCCGCTTCACTTAAAACCGTTGACTTTATTGTTGAAGGCTTTGACAGGGCAAAATGTGCAATTATCATAACCACCCGCCCCACAGAAATCTGCAATGCTCTCACAGAGGAATTCGGCAGCGGCATTACAAAGGTAAACGCTCAGGGTGGATATTCAGGAGCAAGCAAAACAATGGTTTATTTTGTGCTTAACCGCTTCCAGGTAACAAGAATGAAGACCATCGTTCACGAGCTTGACGACAAGGCTTACATCATAATGAGCGAGGTTGCCGATGTTTTCTCTGCTAATATGAATGAATAAAACATAACCACCCGATTTGTGTTGAACAATTTCGGGTGGTATTTTTATGCTTATTTATCTTGTTCCGCCGCCGAAGCCGCCGCCTCTGAAGCCGCCGCCACCGCCGAAGGAAACTCTTCCGCCTGAGCCGCCTGCAGCACTGCTTCTTGCCGCCTGCTCAGTTCTCATCATATTAGAATACATATAACGTCTGCAGGTGCGTGCGAAATAGATATCTCTTCGGTAAACATTGACCTGCGCTTCAATCTGAGGATTCACCTTGACGAGCTGATCTGCCACCTCATCAGCAATTCCGAAAAGAGTTGCATAAATAAGATATTCCTGCCAGATATATGTATCACTTACTGTTCTTTCGTCTATCAGTGAGAACTCTTTAAGATACTTCTTGAAGCCGTACAGGTCTGAAAGCATTTTTATGCCGTTTTCAGAAAGGTGAGCAACATAGCTGTATCTGCCTTTTTTACTGCATTTAAGCTCATCAAGTCTTTCCTCACCGCTGAGCTTGCAACGATTAAGAAAAGCTCTCAGGGTTGACGGATGGTCTCTGCAGTAAAGCTTCATTTCAAGAGGCTCAAGAATTCCGTCAGCGCCTGCTGAAGCTTTCAGAATTTCATAAAGCTTCTTATCCCAATGCTCAATGTCACTGTCGTTTACAGGGTTGATTCTGAAGCTGACCTTTTTGCCTGCAAGCAGACCTTTGTCACCGTCATCAATGGGAGTGATTATGCCCTTACCGATAAGTCGGAGAATTCTTGCAGAAATGATGTCACCCTCTTCGCAATCGTGAAGAGAATTAAGAAGAGAATAAGAAACATTGATGTCCTCTTTCGGCACATCTCTTACATACTGAGCATTCTTTTCGATTTTCTTCTTTTTGATTTTCTGCACAATTGTCCATATTACACCTACAGCAAAGCAACCGAACACCAGAAATGTCATCAGCAATGTAATTATAAAGAAAACCTCATCAGAATCTCCATAATTTTCATATTCTTCATAATAGCTTCCGTCAAAAGCAGGATCTTTTACCTCTGTTTCAAATTCACCGCTCATAAGACAATCAGGATCAAAAAGGCCTTTTTCAAACTGCATCATCACAGTCATATGATTGTTATAACCCATAGGATATGTTGTATATCCTTCAACATATCCGCTGCGGAAATTGATATTACCGTCATAGCCGAACGCCCAGATGTTTGTGTTGAGATCGTTGAGCTGTGTTCCGTCTGCCATTTTGAATGTAATGGCTGCATCGGTGGGACCTGTGTTCATTCCCGGATTGATGAAACGGAAATTGAAGCCGTCAGAATCATCATAGGATACAACAACATTTTCCACCGTGTAGCTTATTTTATAAGTATTCTCACCGTACTCTGAAATACCCCAACAGACCTCATAGCTGTCTCTGCCCAGGTCATTGAGACCGCATTTGTAGGCTTTTCCGTTAAAAGAAGCGTTCACATTCCATGAATCGAGAGTGGTATATTCTCTGCCGTTGCAGGAAACAGTAAAATTCTGAAGACTGAGAGTATCTCCCGCATTGAATTCATAGTAGCATTCTGTACCTTCGTCAAATGTGCCTTTCCACTCCTGCTCAATAAGTGCCGAGCCGTCTTTATTGAGAGTTACATCAATTCTGATATTCTCAACATGGTTTGAAGCACTCGCTGAAAAAGCAAAAATGAAAAGCATTGAAAATACAGCAAATAACTTAATTAATACTTTTCTGTTTTTCATATTTTCTTCCCCGTTATTTTTTTATTTCATACTCGGCATATCTGCCTTGCTGTCATCAGCTTCAAGATAGTCTCTTTTTGTAAAACCGAATATACCTGCAACAAGACTTGTGGGGAACATTCTGATTTTTCTGTTGAGCTTTGTAACGCTGTCGTTGTAAACGAGTCTGCCCTGACGGACTGACTGCTCATACTGATTGACTGCGTTCATTGTTTCCTTGTAGTTTTCGTTAGCCTTAAGTTCAGGATAAGCTTCAGCAACGGCATTTATTCTGCCGAGTGCCTCTGTAATAAGGTTTTCCTGAGCCTTAGCCTCTGCAGCAGTTGAATCAGCAGTAATCACAGTTCTTCTTGATTTAACCGTGTCGCTGATTGTTTTATACTCATGCTCAGCATATCCCTTTGTAAGGTCAAGAAGAGCAGTAAGAGCATCAAAGCGGCTTGAAAGAAGAACCCCTATCTGACTCATTGCGTTGTTGATGTTTTCATCGAGAACGGCAAGCTTTCTCTGGGTTGCAACAAGCCATCCGCCAACGATTACGACAACTGCGCCTAAAATAATCCATACTAAATAGTCCATAGTTTATACCTCCGCTATAATTGTTTGGCTTTATTATACACCACTCAAATTAAAATGTAAATAAAAAAATATCAGCACAAAGTATTCTGCTCTGTGCTGACTCGTTTATTCTTTTGTAAGAAGATGCTTGAGAAATGAATATCTTCTTGTCTTTTTATCATTATCCACCATTTGCTGAACCTGAGATTTTGACCCCACAAGTATCAGTCTGTTTTTTGCTCTTGTAACAGCAGTATAAAGCAGATTTCTGTAGCAAAGCTGAGGCACAACTCCGCACACTGGCATTATAACCGCCTCAAATTCACTACCCTGACTTTTATGCACGGTAATGGCATAGGCAAGCTCAAGCTCAGCGATATTGTCAAAGGGATAAAGAGCTTCTCTGCCGTCAAAATCAATTTTCATAAAGCCTGCATTGTGGTTGATTATTTTAATTCTGCCGATATCACCGTTGAAAATACCCGACGAGGTTTCAGCACCTTTTTTCCAGATAATGTCATAGTTATTTTTAACCTGCATAACCTTGTCTCCCTCACGGAAAACACGGACACCGCTCTGATAGCTTTCCTTGTCCTTCGAGGGCGGATTCAGTATTTCCTGAAGTCTTCGGTTAAGGCTGACCGTACCTGACTCACCTTTTTTTGACGGACAGATTATCTGAATGTCATCCATTGCGTTGTAGCCGTAAGCCTTTGGAAGTCGGTTACAGTAAAGATCGGCTACGGTTTCAGCCGTTGAAGCCACACCGCCTCTTTGCATAAAGAAAAAATCTTTGTCCGTTCTTGAAAGCTCAGGATATTCACCTCTTACGATGCTGTGGGCGTTGGTTACAATGAGGCTTTCCATTGACTGACGGAAGATTTCTGTAAGAGCCACCGTCGGAAGCAATTCAGAAGCAATTATATCCTGAAGCACATTGCCGGCGCCTACAGGAGGAAGCTGATCAGCGTCACCCACCATTATAAGACGGCAGCCGAGAGGAAGTGCATTAAGAAGGCAGGCAAACAAATGGGTATCAACCATTGAAAGCTCGTCAACAATAACCGCATCTGCTTCAAGAGGATTTTCAAGATTACGGGTGAAAATCTGTCGGTCACCGTCGCCCCATTCAACCTCAAGAAGACGGTGAATGGTCTTTGCTTTTCTGCCTGTAACCTCGCTCATTCTCATTGCCGCTCTGCCTGTCGGTGCAGCAAGAAGCACACGGAGCTTCTGCTTTTCATAAAGCTCAAGTATTCCGTTAATTGTGGTTGTTTTACCCGTACCCGGACCGCCTGTAAGCACTAAGAGACCTTTGGTAACGGCTGTTCTGATTGCTTCAATCTGTTTTTCTTCAAATTTTATATTGCGTTTTTCTTCAATTTTTTCTATATCCTTGTCAAGAGTTCTTGCTCCCGCAGGAGGAAACTGAAGCATAACCTTTATACGGTCCGCAATTGTCTTTTCATCATAGTATTCCTCGGGGAGAAAGAGATAGCTTTTGTCACCCAGAAACTGCTCAACAATTTCCTTATCCTCAAGCAGATCATCAATAATTTCCTGAGTTTCTTCTCTTTCCGTACCGAGAAGCTCAAGAGCGGGAATAATCAGCTTTTCTCTCGGAAGACAGGTGTGTCCGTTACCCAGGTTGTGTCTTAAAATGTGAATAATACCTGCTCTGTGACGGTAAATTGATTTTACTGCAGAGGGAAAGCTCTCTGCAATTTCGTCAACTCTCTCAAATCGCATACCCACCTTTTTTGTGCAGAGAATGTAGGGATTTTCTGTAATTCTTTCCACTGCATTTGCACCGAAGGCTTTGTATGCATTAAGACATTCCGAGGAATTCATACTGTACTTTTCAAGAGCGATTATAACCTCTCTCACAGCAAACTGATTACGGAAGCGTTCACCGATTTCTTCAGCCTTACTTTTTGAAATACCCTTGATTTCTGAGAGGAGCTCAGGCGAATTTTCCATAACCTCAAAGGTTCTGTCACCGAAACGGTCAACGATTTTTGCAGCCGTTGAAGGGCCTATGCCCTTTATTGTACCGCTTGAAAGATACTTCAGCATATCAGCAGCGCTTTTTGGCATAAAGCGTTCACACTCAGTCGCCTTGAACTGTTTTCCGAAGGTGGGATGTGTTGTCCATTCACCCTTCAGCTTGATTTTTTCACCTGCGCTGCAGGAGGGCATAATGCCGACAGCCGTCACGAGACTACCGTCCATATTAAGATCAATTACACTGTATCCGTTTTCGGGATTGGAATAGATTATTCCTTCAATGGTACCCTCGATAAAAACCGGCTCTGACATTTTTTCACTCCTCTGCTTTAAGCATTCTTCCTTTAAGAATATACCAATTTTATGAATATTACAAGACAGACAGAGAATTTTATCAATGTCTTTTTATTTTTTGTGTGGTGGTTTTTTCAAACTCCTCTTTTCTTATCACCGTATCTCTTATGTGCTTATATGAGGGTATGCGCTTGTTGACATCTCTGATTGCCTGAGTCACCGCCTTTTTTATCTCAGCAGATGTTACCGTATCCTTGCGAAGCCTTCTTGCAATTTCTTTTTCATCAGGAAAAATATGAGCTGTAATTATATCCCCTCTTTCACTTGTCACAATAGCCTCTTTTATTGCACTGTGCTTATAAAGATACTGTTCAAGCTCCTCAGGGTATATATTTTTCCCGTTACGGGTAACTATCACATTTTTACTTCTGCCTGTTATGTGGTAATTACCGTATCTGTCTTTATAACCCAGGTCACCTGTATGAAACCACCCGTTTTTCATCACCGTCTCGGTTTCCTCTTTATTTTTATAGTAACCAAGCATCACCATAGGGCCCTTAATGCATATTTCACCGACTCCATCTTCTTTTGCACCCTCAATTTTAACCTCTGCATTGGAAAGGGGCTTTCCTATACTGTCTGTTGCGATATCATTCACGTTGTTGCAGATAACAATAGGTGAACATTCCGTAAGACCGTAACCGACAATAATCCTGAAGCCGAAAGCGGTGAAATCTTTTTCAGTTTCTCCATTGAGACCCGCTGCACCCACAACGATTTTCTGCAGTCTGCCACCGAAAAAGCTATGGATATCCGAAAAGATTTTTCTTCTGTTTTCCTCTGAGATAATTCCCGAAAGACCTGTTATGAACTGTGCCTTTTTCTGTTTGCCCTCATCGCTCATCTTCTTCAGAATCAATTTGTGAAACCGTTCAAGAAGAATCGGTACCGAAACAAACACCGTTGGTCTGAAGAAAGAGAAATCTTCCTTCAGAGTACGTATACCGCCTGAAAAGGCAATTGAGCCGCCACAATAAATCATCATCAGAAAAGCGATGCACTCATAGGTATGATGAAGCGGCAACACAGAAAGACTTCTGTCGTTTTCATCCGCTTTGATGCAAGGATACACGCCCACAAGGTCACTGCAGATGTTTTTCTGACTGAGCATAACACCCTTCATAACACCTGTTGTTCCTGAAGTAAAAAGCAGCACAGACATTCCTTCGCAGTCAGGTTCACCACTGATTTCAGCTGAACATTTTCTGCCTTCATCAAGAAGCAAATTCAAATCAGTTTCCATACTCAGCATAGAAAAATCTCCATCACTGATTTTTTTGCTGACTGCTTTGTCGCAGAAAACTGCATCACACTCTGAAAACCTCAGAACATTCATCAGCTCATCTGAAGGAAGCTCTTTGTCAACAGGCACTATAACTCCCACAAAGGCAGTAACCGCAAGGTAGCAAAGGCACCACTCATATGAATTCTTTCCGCAAAGGGCAATTTTTTTGTTTTTGTAGCCTCTTTTTATGAGTGCTTTTCCAAGAGCTTCTGCATCACTTTTAAGCTGACGGTAGGTTACACTTTCTTCTTTTCCGTCTTCATTTTTCCAAAGGAAGGCAATTCTGTCAGGGAATTTTTCAGCACTGCTATATAAAAGCTCACGAAAATTTCTGAGTTCAATCATTTTATCACTCTGCTTTCAAAAAAGTATTATCTCTTTTATCTTTGGCAGAAATGGTGAAATTATGAAAAAATCCCACACCTGTTTTTTTGCAGATGTGGGATTGTTTTATTCATATATGAACTCTTTGAGAATCTTTTTGTTTGCTTCAAAGTCAAGTGCAACAACCTGCTGAGAGCCTACCCAACGGTCAGCCCATTCACCGTCTGCCGGAATCTGCTGCTGGTCTATATCATACCACAGATAGCGGAGAGCGGCATTAACTGCAAGAGTCATAAGCTCAGTTGAAGGAATATCCGTTGAAACATTAGGCAGCACCTTTTTGCATATTCCGATAAGGGTGATTATATCTGTTTTTGTTGCCTTTTTGATAATTGCAGAAATTACTTTTCTCTGTCTTTCAGTGCGTCTGAAGTCGTTGTCGATATATCTTATACGGCAATACCACAGAGCTGTTTTTCCGTTCATTTTATTTGTGCCGGCTTTTACTGAGGGAATTTTCACCGCTTCACGCATATACTTTGCTTCCTTTTCGGTTACACCGTCAACGGTAATACCGCCGAGAAGATTTACAAGCTGACGGAAGGCATTGAAATCCACCATTACATAATTGTCAATATGCACCCCGAAATTGTATTCAAGGGTATCAATAAGCGTCTCCTGACCGCCATAACTGAAAGCTGCATTAAGCTTATTGCTGTAGCCTTTTTCAGGAATATATACATAGCTGTCACGAAGGAAAGATGTAAGCTTCAGCTTTCTTGTTTTTGTATCAATCGAAAGCAGAATCATTGTGTCGGAGCGGTTACCCTCAACGTCACCTCTTGCATCGCAGCCGATTAAAAGAATGTTCTTTACTGCAGGATCAGAAATCAGCTCGCTCTGACTTACATACTTGTTGTCGTCACGCTTTTCATAATTAATCTCATTAAGTGCAGAAAAGCCGTAAACACCGAGGCAAAGCACAAAAACAAGAAGAAGTGAGAACAAAGCAAGGAAAATTTTACCCTTTACAGATTTCTTTTTCTTACGCTTACCCTTGGGTGTTCTTGACTGAGACGGCACTCTTGAGCCCTGAGGCGTTCTGCTGTGAACCGCAGGAGGAGTCTGAGGCTGAGCTTTCACCTCTCTGCCTGAAGAAATCATTTTTGACTCTTTAAGACCGTAGGGATCATATTCAGGCATTCTGATTGTCTCTTCGGTTTTCTTTTTAAAATCAAGAACAAAGCTTTCATTGGTAAAATCGGTTTCATCAAAGCTGTTTTTTGCTTCAGCTTTTTTAGGCACTTTTTTCACCTCTTTGCCGCTTGAAATATCCTCTAAGCTTCTGCTTCTGGTTTTATCAGAAGATATTCTCTCTTTTGGCTGAGATTTATCTTTTTTACCGCCTTTTTTCTTATCTGAAAAATATATATCATCCATAACAAAGTTTTACACCTCAAATTTCTTCAAAGTGCATCCTTTCGTTTTTTATAATTTTTTATATTCTACCTCAAACAAGCAAAAAACACAAGTCTTTTTTAAAACAGTTAAGATAATGTTAAGTTTTCGCACACAATTTGACTTTCAGAAAAAGCTATGGTAAAATACTGACCGAGTGAGTTGGGCAATTGCGG
>JAZRJR010000014.1:0-16792 GCA_045645885.1 Acutalibacteraceae bacterium
AAACAGAAACAGACCTCTTCGGTGAGCAGGCTGTTCTTCGCGGCGGTGTATGTGCACTTATGCAGGCTGGCTATGAAACTCTTGTTGAAGCAGGCTACGATCCCAGAAACGCTTACTTTGAATGTATCCACGAAATGAAGCTCATCGTTGACCTTATTTATCAGAGCGGCTTCGCAGGTATGAGATATTCAATTTCAAACACAGCTGAATACGGCGACTACATCACAGGTCCCAAGATCATCACAGAAGAAACAAAGAAGGCTATGAAGAAGGTTCTCTCCGACATTCAGGACGGTACCTTCGCAAAAGACTTCCTTCTCGATATGTCAGATGCAGGCAGCCAGGTTCACTTCAAGGCTATGAGAAAGCTTGCTGCTGAACATCCTGCTGAAATCGTTGGTGAAGACATCCGTAAGCTCTACAGCTGGAACGGCGAAGATAAGCTCATCAATAACTAAAACACCTTAAAGGGCAGTGCTTTAAAAGCCCTGCCCTTTATTACTTATAAAGGACTGAAAATTATGATTAAAGACACAATTGTTGACGGCGCAGGAAACGCAGCCCACCGTTCACTTTATCACGCACTTGGTCTTACAAGCGAAGAAACCTCAAGACCTCTCATCGGCGTTGTTTCTTCATATAACGAAATTGTTCCCGGCCATATGAACCTTGACAAAATCACCGAGGCTGTAAAAATGGGCGTTGCAATGGCAGGCGGTACTCCTATCGTTTTCCCTGCAATTGCAGTTTGTGACGGTATCGCAATGGGCCACAGAGGTATGAAATATTCTCTTGTCACCCGTGACCTTATTGCAGACTCAACAGAATCAATGGTTCTCGCTCACGGCTTTGACGGTCTTGTAATGGTTCCCAACTGCGACAAGAACGTTCCCGGTCTTCTTATGGCTGCGGCAAGACTCAACATCCCCACCGTTTTTGTTTCAGGCGGCCCTATGCTTGCAGGCAGAGTAGGCGGAAAGAAGACAAGGCTTTCAAGTATGTTCGAGGCTGTAGGCTCATTTTCTGCAGGTAAAATCACTGCAGAAAAGCTTCTTGAATTTGAAGAGAAAACCTGTCCCACCTGTGGTTCTTGCTCAGGTATGTACACTGCAAACTCAATGAACTGCCTTACTGAGGCTCTCGGTATGGGACTTAAGGGTAACGGCACAATTCCTGCAGTTTATTCAAGCCGAATCGAGCTTGCAAAGCACGCAGGTATGGCTGTTATGGAAATGATTAAGAAGAATATCCGTCCTCTTGATATTATGACAGAGAAGGCTTTTCACAACGCACTTACCGTTGATATGGCTCTCGGCTGTTCAACCAACAGTATGCTTCACCTTCCTGCAATTGCTCACGAGTGCGGCATTGACATCAACCTTGACATTGCAAACTCAATCAGCGCAAAAACTCCCAACCTCTGTCACCTTGCTCCTGCAGGTCACACCTATATGGAAGACCTTAACGAGGCAGGCGGTGTTTATGCAGTTATGAACGAGCTTTCAAAGAAGAATCTTCTTGAGCTTGACTGTATGACAGTTACAGGAAAGACAGTTGGTGAAAACATTGCTGACTGCGTAAATCTTGATCCTGAGGTTATCCGCACAATTGATAACCCCTACAGTGAAACAGGCGGTATTGCCGTTCTGAGAGGCAATCTCGCTCCTGACGGAAGCGTTGTAAAGCGTTCAGCAGTTCTTCCCGAAATGCTTGTGCATGAAGGCCCTGCAAAGGTATTCGACTGCGAAGAAGACGCACAGAAGGCAATCAACGAAGGAAAAATCGTTGCAGGCGATGTTGTTGTAATCCGCTATGAAGGTCCCAAGGGCGGTCCCGGTATGAGAGAGATGCTCAACCCCACTTCAGCAATTATGGGTATGGGTCTCGGAAATAGCGTTGCCCTCATTACAGACGGCAGATTCTCAGGCGCAACAAGAGGTGCTTGCATCGGTCACGTTTCACCCGAAGCTGCAAGCGGCGGTATGATCGGCGTTGTTGAAAACGGTGATATTATCTCAATCAACATTCCTGAAAACACAATCACTCTCAAGGTTGATGAAGCAATTCTTGAAGAGAGAATGAAAAACTTTGTTCCGAAGACAAAAGAGCTTTCAGGTTATCTCAAGCGCTATGCTAATATGGTATCAAGCGGTGCCGAAGGCGCAATACTTAAATAAGAAGTGATTTTATGCTTAAAGATTTATCTCTTAAACTTCATTCACTTACAGTTTTCAGAAATCTTCTTTCTGACCCTGTAATCAGAAATCTTCTTGCCTTTCTTGATTCGATTGAGGGTGACACACGGCTTTCTGTTGATATTTACGCAAGCTTCATAAAAAGCCTTTATGAAAGCGGTTTTCAGAGCCTTGCTTCTTATGTTGCAGACATTGCATCAAGCGATGAAAACATCCGCATCAGATATATAACAAGAATAGAAGCCTTACCGTCTCTCATTGAGGAAAGTGCAAAGCAAGAGCTGCTCATTCTTCAGGAGGTCTGCGACCTCACATCAGAAAAGCTGAAAGCTCTGATTTCATATGACGGATATCTCCCCTCTTTCAAAGAAGAAAAGCTTTCTCTTTCAGAGATTTATGCTCACCGCACAGAGAATATCCATAAGTACGGCTACGGAATGTATGCAAAATATCGTATGTTCTATCTTTCAGAGGGCAGAATTGTTCCTGTTGTGAACCCTGACAGAACAACCCTTTCAGAGCTCATTGACTATAAAAGAGAGCAGAAAATCATTCTTGACAACACAGCTGCTCTGCTTTCAGGCAAGCCTGCTTCAAACATTCTTCTCACAGGCGATGCAGGCACAGGAAAGTCTTCAACCATCAAGGCTATTGTAAATGAGCTTTACTCTGAAGGTCTGCGTATTCTTGAGGTAAGAAAAGAACAGCTGAGAGAGATTCCGAAAATTCTCGATGAGCTTACGGACAATCCGCTCAAGTTCATTATCTTCATTGATGACCTCTCCTTCCAGAAGGATGACGACAATTTCAGCGCTCTCAAGGCAATTCTTGAAGGCTCGGTTTCTGCAAAGGGACAGAATGTGGTGATTTATGCAACAAGCAACCGAAGACATCTGGTCAAGGAAAGCTTCAGCGACCGTGAGGGTGACGATATTCACCGCAACGACACCATGCAGGAGATTATCTCTCTTTCAGAGCGTTTCGGAATTCAGGTGACCTTCAGCAGACCTGACAAGAAAACCTATCTTGACATTGTTCACCACCTTGCTGACAGTGCAGGCATAGAGTATGAAGAAGAAAAAATTGACCTTGCCGCTGAGCGCTTTGTTCTTTCACGAGGCTCACGCTCTGCAAGAGCTGCAAGACAGTTTGTGGATAACATTATTTCAGGCAACATCATTCTTTAATAAATCTTAAGGAGTTGACTTCACACAGATTTCAACTCCTTTTGTTATTTTTAACACGGAAATTCAGGCTTCAGATGTAAATATTTTTTCAATTATAATAATATTTAAATATTTATACATTGACTGACAGGCTATTAAAGTAGTATAATGAAACGTACCTTAAGAAAAAGGAGGATGTTATATGAAAAAAGTTATCTCTGTGCTTTTATGTGTTGTGATGCTTTTCGGTATGCTTTGTATGCCCGCTTCAGCACTCAGCAAAACAGCAGGACTCAAGGCTCTTCAGGGGCTTTTCGTTGACGGCCACGGCTATAATTTTGACTATGTGTTTTATTCACCCGTAAAATCAGATAACGACAAAACCAAATATCCTCTTATCATATGGCTTCACGGTCAGTTTTCAAGTATTTTTGAGCGCCATCAGCTTGTGAATTATGACATTGCACTCTGGGCGGCTGATGAAAACCAGTCAAAAATCAGAGGTACGGGCGGCGCCTTCCTTTATCTGCCCCGTGACCCCAACATTGACATTTCGTGGAGCGGTGAATGTGCAAAGCTGAAGCGTGACCTTGATCTTTTCGTTTCACAGTATGCTGACCACATTGACACCGACAGAATTTACATAGGCGGTCTTTCAATGGGCGGACGAGGCACCATGAGAATGGTTGCTGCTTATCCCGATTTCTTTGCCGCTGCCTACCCTATCTCACCTGTATATAACCCCACAGACGCAGAACTGAGATCAATGGCAAAGGTTCCCACCTGGCTTATCAGCTGTAAATATGACTATCTCGTGTCACATTCAACCCTGCAGGATGTATGGAATTATCTTAACCGTTACTCACCTGCACCTCACCTTAACCGTTGGGCACTTTTCAACACAACTAATATGGTGAAATCAGACGGATCACTCATTATTGAACCGATTTACTGGACTCACGATACCTGGACAGCTGCCTGTGCTGACTTGTTTATGGATGACCACACACCCTATAAGCATATCAATGTCATCAACGGCAACAACTATCCCGTCAAGATGCAATATCCTCAGGGACTTCTCTATTGGATGAGCTCTCAGGGTTATGACGAAAACGGCTCATCAGGTGACAATGGCGGTAACAACTCACAGGGCGGAATCATTTCAGGAATCACAAACATTTTCAGACAGATTTTTGATTTGTTCAGAAAGATGATTGAAATTATTATGGGTTAAAAAAGTCAAGCCAATGAATAAACAGTACAAAGTTCGATGCTTTGTACTGTTTTTAATTTAATTAATTTATTTCAAAACTGCTTCATTTCCTTTGCATAAAACTGCATTGGTGATCGTGCGTTTATCGGCAGTCTTTTTTTCTTTTGGTTATAGTGACGAATTTGCAGTTGCACATTCACGAAAGTACATTTCAATTATTGAAATAGCCGCAAAATAGTGCTATACTTTTTTTAGCAGCATCGACAAAATATGACAAGGGAATTTTTCCTTTTTATTTTTCGGTCTGCAAAGCAAATACTTTAAATCAGGTGTGATATTTATGAAGAAAAGAGTTATAGCATTCTCTGCAATTGCAGGTATTATCGTCGTTGCGGCAATTGCCGCTTGTCTTGTTCTGTTTGGCGGCAGTAAAGAGCCCGTTACCACAGAACCCGTTACAACAACCGTACCCACAACTGAGGCAAAAGACACCTCACACATAAACAAGCTGACAGGTAAGGAAACTCTTTCCGATGCAGCCGTAGGCAAACGACCCGTTGCAATTATGATAAACAACCTTAAGGGTTCACTTCCCCAATACGGCATTTATAAGGCTGACATTATGTTTGAAATGCCCGTTGAAGGCGGAATCACACGAATGATGGCTCTTTTCGGTGACTACACAAAAATTCCCAACGTATGCTCAGTAAGAAGCTGCCGTTATTACTTCCCCATTTTCGCTCACGGCTACGATGCAATTTATTTCTGCTTCGGCATCAATGAATCTCTTGCCCGTCCCACAGTAGAAAAACTGGGCATTGATATGTATAACGCTACAGACAAATTTGATCCCAAGCTTTTTGCAAGAGATCAGAACAGACTCGGCAAGTACAGCAGAGAGCACACTGCTTATGTAAAAGGTCCTTCAATCCCCTCTGTTCTTAAGGAATATAAGACACGTACTGATATTCTCGAAGAAAAGAACAAGAACTTCTTCAACTTCCGTGAAGAGGGCGTTTCAAAGAAAGCGGGCAGTATCTCCTGTCTTGATGTAAGACTTGATTTCTCAAAGCTTTATTACAGCACCTTCACCTATGACAAGGAAAAGAAGGTTTACTATAAGACACACTGCGGAAAGCCTCATATGGACTCAGCAGAAAACAAGCAGCTTAACTATAAGAATATCTTCGTTCTTGAAACAGAAGTCAAGCCCCACACAGACAACTATCTTGTAAAGATTGACTGGAAGGGCGGCACAGGCTATTACATTTCAAACGGCGGTGCTCAGAAGATCACCTGGACAAAGAAGAGCGAAAGCAGTCCCATCAGGTTCTATAACGAAAACGGCAAGCAGATCAAGGTTAACACAGGTAACAGCTATATCGGTGTTCTCGGTCAGGGACTTACCACTATCAAGGGTGCAGAAACTGCAGCAAAATAAAAAGTATAATCACCGATAGAGCCCTATCGGTGATTTCATTTTCTCTGAATTAAAATAAAAGCCATCGGATAACTCCGATGGCTCATTTGTTTATTTGTCAAGCTCTGCATAAATTGAGTCAACAATTGCCTGCCAGCCCTCATAGCTTCTTGAGCCGATGAAATTTCTGTCCAGCTGCTTTCCGTCTTCATCAAGGAAGAAGGTTGCAGGAACTGAAACAACGCTGTCAAGAAGTGCATCGTCAAGAGAATCTGAGGGAACAATGCTTACATACTTTACACCTGTGTCCTTGCAGATTTCCTTGGCAAGCTCAATTTTTTCGCTGTCGTCCTTGCCGTCAATGTCACATACAATACCGATAATCTGGAAATCCTTATCGGCATATTCTTCGCTGAGCTTCTGAAGGTCAGGCATTTCACCGATGCAGGGACTGCAGAAGGTACCCCATACGTTTACCATTGTAAGCTTTTTGCCCTTGAAAATTTTGTCGCTGACCTTGTTTCCGTCAAGATCATAGCTTTCTGTATCCTTGAAAATTTCATCTCCTCTGGGGAAGCTTGAGCCTGTAGGCTGAGTGCTTGACTGCTCGGTTACATCGTTTGTGCCGTTGCCGCCGCATGAGGCAAACACAAAAATTATGCAAAGAAGAGATAAAACAACTGCAATAACTTTTTTCATTTAAGTTGCTCCTTTATTCAGCTTCTTCTGAAGCCCTTTATGAATTTTCTTACGCCGCCTTTTTTACGGTTACACATATCAACAAGACCGTCAACTGATTCCTGAGAAACAAGACCGCCTGTGAAGCCGCTGAATGAACGAAGGGGCATATCCTTGATTGACTGAGTGATCATATCAGGGTTTTCAGCTGCAAGAGAAACAACCTTTGCTCCTGCAGTAAGCACACCCTTGAGAAGCTTGCCGTAGGGTGAAACTGCAACCTGAGTGATTGAGCAGTTCAGGGTAAGATCACCTTTCTTGAACTCTTCATTGTTGGGAAGAGGTCTGCCGAGAACTTCTTCAAACTGTGAAGCGGGAATGCTTGCCATTGAATCTACATTATAGTAAATCTTTGCAGTTTCTCTATAATCGGGTACAACTGCATCAGGCTTTGTTGTTTCAACCTCAACTGCTTCATAGAGCTTACTGTCTCTTGAAGAAGCAGCAACGATAATCTTATATTCACCGCTTTCAGCATGCCAGTCGTTGATATTCACATTGTAATAGCTGAAGGCTTTTTCATCAAGCTCAATTGAAATCTTCTTTGATTCACCTGCTTCAAGATATACCTTCTCAAAGCCCTTGAGCTCTCTGTCTGCCTTGTAAATCACGCTTTCGGGAGGACACACATAAACCTGAGCAACCTCAGCACCTGCTCTGTCGCCCACATTCTTAAGCTTGAAGGTAACGGTGAGCTTTTCGCCTTCCTTTATCTTCTTCTTGCTGAGCTTAATGTTGCTGTATTCGAACTTTGTGTATGAAAGACCGTGACCGAAGGGATACTGAACGGTTTTCTTAGCCTTGTCAAAGAAGCGGTAGCCCACAAAGATGCTTTCTCTGTATTCTACGGTTCTGGGGCCCATGGGGAAGTATTTTGAAACAATGTTGTCTTCATTGTTGAAGGGGAAGGTTTCAGCAAGCTTACCTGAGGGATTCACATCACCGTAAAGCACATCATAAGCTGCTTCACCGCCTGCCTGACCGCCGAGATAAAGGTTGAGAATTGACTTGACCTTACATTCCCATGCGTCAATTTTAACAGGTGAACCGCAGGAAAGAACAACAACGATATTTTCGTTTACCTTTGAAAGCTCTTCAATGAGAGTGTTGTGGCTTTTCGGCATATTGATATGCTTACGGTCAAAGCCTTCACTTTCAAATGCATCTGTAAGACCGACGAAAACGATAACTGCCTTCTTGCCCTTTGCTACATTGCAGGCTTCTTCAATAAGCTTTTTGTTATAGCCCTCACCCTTGAGAGTATAGCCGGGAGCAAAGGTGAATGACTGACCTGCCGCTCTCATAGCCTGAGTAAAGGAAACTGTCTTATAGGGGTTGATATGGCTTGAGCCTGCGCCCTGATAACGGAGAGTTCTTGCAAGCTCACCGATTACTGCAACTGAATTGTTGTTTTTGCTGAGAGGAAGAAGGTTGTCGTTGTTTTTGAGAAGAACAGCTGAAGAAGCTGCAGCCTTTCTTGCAACCTTGTGGTGAGCCTTATAGTCAATGCTGTAGCCTCTGCCCTCATTTGCCTTACATTCGAAAGCAAACTTAATCATTCTGAGAACGCACTTGTTGAGAGCTTCTTCGTCAAGAGTGCCGTTCTTTACAGCGGCAACAATGTGCTTGTCGTTCATACCGCCGTTGCCGGGCATTTCAAGGTCAAGACCTGCTTTTATGCCTTCAACTCTGTCGTTTACTGCGCCCCAGTCAGAAATAACAACGCCCTTGAAGCCCCATTCGTCACGGAGAATGTCTGTGAGAAGGCGCTTGTTTTCAGCAAGATATTTGCCGTCAATTCTGTTATAGCTGCACATAACTGTTGTGGGCTGAGCTTCCTTTACAACCTCTTCAAAGGCTGCAAGATAAATTTCACGAAGAGCTCTTTCGTCAACAACGCTGTCAGCACACATACGAAGATATTCCTGATTGTTTGCACAGAAGTGCTTGAGGCTTACGCCGATATTATTGTCCTGAACACCCTTTACATATGCAGTTGCAAGCTTACCTGTAAGGAAGGGGTCTTCTGACATATATTCAAAGTTTCTTCCGCAAAGAGGACTTCTCTTGATATTGATACCGGGGCCGAGAACGGTTGTAACCTTCATAGCCTTTGCTTCGTCAGCAATTGTTGCACCGATTTCATAAAGAAGCTCCTTATCCCATGATGAAGCAGTTGTAACGGCTGTGGGGAAGCAGGTTGCAGTTTCAGATGCCTGCATAATATTCGTGCCGCCTGTCTGCTTTTCTTTTCTCAGACCGTTGGGACCGTCACTCATCCATACTGAGGGAACCTTAAGACGGTCAACAGGCTTTGTGAGCCAGTTTGTAAGACCTGAGCAAAGTGATGCTTTTTCTTCAAGAGTAAGCTGTTCGAGAATGTCAGTATACTTCTTATCCATATTTTCTTTCTCCTTTTCAGATTTATACAAATATATACAGATTAATAATACAAAAAATTCACGCAAATTTCAATAGTTTTAATTTCAATTATCTTACATTTGTTAAAATTTTCAGTAGTTTATTGACAAAAATATCCAATAATACTATGATTTAATATATATAAGATATACTCTGTAATTATCAGTAAGGAGAAGTTATGGAATTTGTAACAGAAATCTCACGTTATTTTATTCCCGTTGTGACAGTCATCATCCTCACCAAGTGTATGATGACCTTATGGCTCGGTCACCCGAAGGAGAAGACCTACGGCTACATTGTGGATATGTATGACGGTGAAAGATATGAGCTTAATATGTGGGAGACCTCTATCGGCAGAAGTAACTCCTGCGATATTGTTATAGCCTACGACACAATGTCACGCTTTCAGGCTGTTATTGCAAGGCGTAATGACAGCTGGTATATACACGACCTTCGTTCAAAATCAGGTGTCAAGGTAAACGGCAGGATTATCGAGAAAAAGCAGACCATCAAAGACGGTGATATTCTCACTTTAGGCAGTATGCGTTTCCGCTTTGAAATTGCAGATGACCCCGTTGTGAGAGTAGGAAAGAAGAAAAAGGGCAAGGCAGGAAAGAAAGAGGCTGTGAAAGCTGCTCCCCCATCACCGACTCAGACTGCACAGAAAAAACCGCCTCAGCAGAAGGCTCAGGCTCAGTATTATACCGACTATAACAAGCCTCAGCTGAGCTTTGAAAAAAAGGCTCCGACTTCATATACCGTTGAAGCGCCCGCAGGCACAAAAACACGCCGCAGTGCAAAGCCTGTAGTTGTCAACAAGGACACAGGTGAGCGTTTCACCCTTCAGGGAAATCAGGTCACCGTGGGCACAGCAGCAAAAGCTGACATCAGGCTCAAATCAAAGGACTGCTCAAAGAAGCACGCCGCCTTTGTGCTTTATGAGGACGGCTGGGCAATTGAAGACCTGGGCAGTGCCAAGGGTACAAAGCTCAACGGAAAGAAAATCACATCTCCCCAGCTTCTTTTTGACGGAGATATAATTTCACTTGCTGACGAAAGACTTTACTACAAAAAAAGCTGAAAAACAGAAAAGACAATTCACTCATATTTCATCATCTCCTTCAAGGAATTCAAAAAGCAGATTTTCTTTTGAAGACGGAGCATATATATTCTTTTCATTCTTATTATTCTTTATATTATTATATTGTTGCCCTTCGGGTGCCCTTTGGGTGCCCTCTGACTGCCCTTTGAGTGACTCATTGGGTGCCCTGAAGCTCTGATAGTAATCGTAGTTAACTATTGTAAACACTTGGAATTTTGGATATATTCTGGTTGCCACTGTGCCTGTCGATTTCAAGTGACTTATTGCAGTTCTGACCTGCTTAGGGGTCAGTTTCAGGGTGCCCCCTATTTTTTCATAGGATGACACAACCTGACCTCTTTCTACGGTGATGTTTTCAAAGCCGTGAGGGGTAACATTTGCTGATATCAGCAGATGTAAAAAAACTCTCACCGTGTTTCCGTCTTGGTACCACCGCCATTTTGTGATGTTTCTGTCAAGCTTAATGAAGGTTGATTTTTCTGCCATTTTTGTTCTCCTTATTTTTGTAGTCAGAGTGGGTTATTAAATGAAGCACTCGCTTACGCTCGCATGAAGCATTTGCAAAAGCAAATATGAAGCATTGAACTTGCGTTCAATATGAAGCAAAGCGTGCCGTAAAAAAATCATGCACCGAAGGTGTGCTTCATAGACGAAGTCTGCTTCATTTTTCATGTGCCGTAAGGCACGCTTCATTTTAAACCCCCCATATATAGGCCGGAAAACGGACTTTTTTGCAGGTTTTCTGCAAAAAAAGGCAATGAAAACTACAGCTTTAACAATAAGTTTACAAAAATAACAAAAGCACAAGCAAAGGAGGTAGTTCCTTGAACAATAAAAGTAAAGTAACCGTCCGTGACAAAGCACGGAAAAAATATAAATATGTTGACAGAAGTCTGATTCTGTTTCTGCTTACATCCTTTCAGGTAATCACCTTTACTCCCGTAATTTTCCACGGTGGTGAAGTGAACTTTATGGTTGCGGCTCTGCTTCTTGTCTTCATTCTTTTTGAGTGGATTTATGTTTCCCTGACTCATTCCGTAACAAAACGAATCAACTTCGAATTGGAGCTTATAGCCTTTTTCCTTTCGGGAATAGGTCTTTGTGTCACCGCCTCGGTTGAAGGCTATGAAGCTATGCTCAAGCAGCTCATAACCGTTCTTTGCGGTGTGATTGTCTACACCGCTCTTCTCTGGTTTCTCAAGGACGTAAAGCGTGTAATGGCTGTGAGAACTCCCCTTGCAGTTTTTTCCCTTCTCTTTCTTGCAGGCTCATTTGTTTTTATCCACGAGTTTGTGGGTGCAATCAACGGCGCTTATAACTGGATTGTTATAAAGGGAATTTCTGTTCAGCCCTCGGAATTTGTGAAAATTGCATTTATTTTTGTGGGTGCGGCAACTCTCGACAAGCTTCTCACCGCAAAAAATATCTATATGTACATTCTTTTCTCAATGGGTTGTATCGGTGTGCTTTTCCTTATGAAGGATTTCGGCACGGCTCTTATATTCTTCTTCACCTTTATCGTTATTTCATTTATGCGTTCAGGTGACATCAGAACCATTCTCTTCCTCTGCGTTGCCGCAGTTATCGGTGCAATGCTCATAATTTACTTCAAGCCTCACGTAACGGCTCGTTTTGAGGCTTACAGACACATCTGGGAGGATGTTTACGGAAGAGGCTATCAGCAGACAAGAGTGCTTATTTATGCCGTTTCAGGCGGTCTTTTCGGCCTTGGTGTAGGCAACGGCGCTCTCAGAAATATCTATGCTTCCACCACCGACCTTGTCTTCGGTCTTATCTGTGAGGAGTTCGGAATTTTCACAGCAATTGTGATTGTTACCGCTTTTGCAGCCATTGCAATTTATGCACTTCTTTCTTCAAGAAGCGCACCCTCATCCTTTTATTCAATTGCGGCCTGCAGTGCTTCGGCAATGCTTCTTTTCCAGATATGCCTTAAGATTTTCCGAATTACGGATATTCTTCCTCTGACACGTGTTACCCTCCCCTTCATCAGTCAGGGCCGCTCAAGTATGATAAGCTGCTGGGCACTTTTCGCTTTTATAAAAGCGGCAGATGTACGAGCCTTTCCGAAAATTTATAAAATTGTGTGAGGTGGAATTATGAGAACAGCTACAAGACGAACCTATATCGTAATTCTGCTTATTGTTGCCTTTTTCTGCGGTCTTGGCTTTATGATATATTCATTCTTCACCGAAGGCGATGTGTGGGTGGCAAACCGTGCAAACTCTCACATTTATAAGGGTGGAAGTCTCACCGTTGCAGGCACAATTTATGACAGAAACAACCGACCTCTCGTTATAACGGAAAACGGTCAGCGCAAATATCCCGGTGACTACTATGAGCGTGTTTCAACTCTACACGTTATCGGTGATTCAAAAGGCTTCATTGCAACAGGTGTGCAGAACCTTTATTCATCAAACCTTATCGGCTACAACTTTGTAGACGGAATCTATAAAACTCTCAACTCCTCAGAGGGTTCGGATATAAAGCTGACAATTGATTCAAAGGTAAGTGCAGCAGCGTATAAGGCAATGAACGGCAACAAGGGTACAATCACCGTTTATAACTATCTTACAGGTGAAGTTATCTGTATGACAAGCGCACCCACCTACGATGTGCTCAACAAGCCCACCGATATTGACACAAACACCACAGGCAAATATGACGGTCTTTATCTGAACAGAGCGCTTTCGGGTGTTTTCACTCCCGGTTCTACCTTTAAAGTGGTTACGGCAATATGTGCAATTGAGAATATTCCGGACATCTATCAGCGTACCTTTAACTGTAAGGGTAAATATACAACAGGCAAGGGCAAGGGTGACGGTGACGTAATCTGCAACGGCACCCACGGAAAGCTCAGCTTTGAAAGAGCGCTCAACGTTTCCTGCAACAGTGTTTTTGCCCAGCTTGCAAATGAGCTCGGCAAGGATGCTCTCACAAAAACTGTTCGTGATTTAGGCTTCGGAAAAAGCGTGAAGGTCAGCAAGGCAAAAACCGTACGCAGCACCTTTGACGTGTCAGACAGCACCCGTCTTGACCTTGGCTGGGCAGGCATCGGACAGTATACAACGCTTGTGAATCCCACTCAGATGCTTATGCTTATGGGAGCAGTTGCAAACGGCGGAAAGGCTATGACGCCCTATATTGTGGAGGAATCAAGCGAAATTCTTGACGTTAAAGAAAAGCAGAACACCAACATCATTCTGAGTGAGGAAACCGCAAACAAGGTGCGTAAGCTTCTTCGTTCAAATGTAAAGAACTATTACGGTGACGGAAAATTCCCCGGCCTTAAAATGTGCGGAAAGACAGGCTCTGCAGAGGTTTCAAACGGAAGAAGCCACGCCTGGTTCACAGGCTTCTCCTATGACAAGAAATTCCCCTATGCTATTGTTGTCTGCCTTGAAAACGGCGGTATCGGTTATAACGATGCAATTCCCGCAGCAAACAAAACCCTTCAGGCGCTTCTGAAAGCAAAAAAATAAAAATTTGCGACAAAAAATGTTTGACTTAAAACAAAAATGGACTATAATAAAAATCAGAAAACAGAACTTAAGATTCGGAGGTAAACATATGAAGATAGCAGTTACACATGAAAACGGAACAGTTTTTCAGCACTTCGGCCACACAGAAAGCTTCAAGATTTATGAAGTAATTGACGGTGAAGTAAAAAGCATGAGAGTTGTTTCAACAAACGGCAGCGGTCACGGTGCTCTTGCAGGCTTTCTCAAGGATTCAGGTGTTGATACACTTATCTGCGGCGGTATCGGTGGCGGTGCAAAAAACGCTCTTGCTGAGGCAGGAATCACAATTTATCCCGGTGTAAAGGGTGCTTGCGACAAGGCAGTTCTTGACTTTGTAATGGGCAAGCTCCAATATGACCCCGACACTCTCTGCAGTCACCACGAACACGAACACGGAGATCACGACTGCGGCAGTCACAGCTGTCACTAAAAAAGTAATTTGCCGTCATCTGACGGATAAAATTAAGACTAAACTAAGGAGACAAACTATGGAACTCAAAGGATCAAAAACTGAAAAAAACCTCATGGAAGCTTTTGCAGGTGAATCACAGGCAAGAAACAAGTACACCTACTTTGCTTCTGTTGCTAAAAAGGAAGGCTATCAGCAGATCGCTGCAATTTTTGAGCAGACAGCAAACAACGAAAAGGAACACGCTAAAATGTGGTTCAAGGCTCTCGGTGAATTAGGCGACACAGCAGCTAACCTTGCAGCAGCTGCAGCAGGCGAAAACTACGAATGGACAGATATGTATGCAACCTTTGCAAAGGAAGCTGAAGAAGAAGGCTTCACAGACCTTGCAGCAAAGTTCAGAATGGTTGCTGCAATTGAAAAGAGCCACGAGGAACGCTACAGAGCACTTCTTAACAATGTTGAAATGAAGGCTGTTTTTGAAAAAGCAGAAGAAACAATGTGGGAATGCCGCAACTGCGGTCACCTTGTAATGGGTAAAAAGGCTCCCGAAATCTGCCCCGTTTGCGCTCATCCTCAGAGCTACTTTGAAGTGAGAAAAGAGAACTATTGATTTTCAATTCAACCAACCTGACCGGAAGCAAATGCTTCCGGGTTTCGTTTTTTCGGTGAGATAAAAAGGTCAGTTGCAAGGGGGGGCGCCGATTGCCCTGATTCCGCCACGGAATCAGGGCAGCTCCGAAGAAGGCACCCTGCAGAGAAAATCAGCGAAGCTCCCCCTTCGGAACAACCCGATGAAAGGCTTTTCATCGGGTTATCGGCGCCCCCTTCCCCCTGCTCAGCAAAGAGAAACAAAAAACCTTGATTTTTCCTTATAAAATTCAGTCTAAACCCTTGATATTTTCGCTGAAATTTGAGATAATAGTATGAATTATTATCATCTAAAGGAGAGGTAAATTTGGATACACAAAAAAAGCTCGCTGAGCTTCTCTTTCCCGATATAACAGAAACCCCTGCTGATATGGAAGCGAAGTTTCCCGAAAGAAACCTCAAGGAGGGCGCAAGAGTAACAAGACTTGCTCCGTCTCCCACAGGCTTCCTTCATTTCGGAAATTTATTCACAGGTACTGTTGCATACAGAACCGCTAAGGTTACCGACGGTATTTTCTTCGTTCGTGTTGAGGATACAGACCAGAAAAGAAAGGTTCAGGGTGCAGTTGAGGTTATGCTCGGCGGTCTCGAGGCCTTCGGTGTTGTTGCCGATGAGGGTGTAGTCGGTGAAGATATTGAAAAGGGTGATTACGGCCCCTACTATCAGAGTCAGCGTAAGGAAATCTATCACGTTTTCGCAAAGAGCCTTGTTAAGCAGGATTTGGCTTATCCCTGCTTCTGCTCAGCAGAGGAGCTCGATGAAATCAGAGCCGCTCAGGAAAACGAAAGCGTAAAGGGCTACTGGGGTAAGTACGCAAAATGCCGCAAGCTCACCTTAGAGGAAATCGAAGAGAACCTCAAGGCAGGTAAGCCCTGGACACTTCGTCTCAAGTCCCCCGGTGACCTGGAAAAGAAGTGGTTCTATGACGATATGATAAAGGGCAAGATTGAAATGGCCGAAAATGTGCAGGATGTTGTTCTTCTCAAGACCGACGGTATTCCCACATATCACTTTGCACATGCACTTGACGACCACCTTATGCGTACCACCCACGTAGTACGCGGCGACGAGGGGATTTCAAGGTGGCCCATACATCTTCAGCTTTTCAGAGTACTCGGCTTCAAGCCTCCCAAGTTTGCACACGTTGCTCCCATTATGAAGGAAGAGGACGGCAACAAGCGTAAGCTCAGTAAGCGTAAGGATCCGGAAGCAGCAGTTACCTACTACATCGAAAAGGGCTATCCCAAGGAAAGCGTAAACGAATATATTCTCACCCTTGCAAACTCAAACTTCGAGGACTGGCGTAAGGCTAATCCCCGTGAAGAGCAGGATAAATTCCCCTTCAACCTCAAGAAGATGAGCATCAGCGGTGCACTCTTCGATATGGTAAAATTCAATGATGTAAGCAAAAACGTTATTTCACTTATGAGTGCAAAGCAGGTTTACGATTATACCTGTCAGTGGGCAGAGCAGTACGATAAGGACTTCTTTGCTCTCATTTCAAGAGATGAAGAGTACTCGGTCAACATCCTTAACATCGACCGTGAGACTCCCAAGCCCAGAAAGGATATTGCTGCCTTCAGCGAAATCAAGGACTATGTAAGCTACTTCTTCGATGAGATATACGAAAAGAATTACGAGATGCCCGAAAACATTACAGCTGATATGGCAAAGGAAATTCTTGAGGCTTATCTTAAGGAATACAATCCTGCCGATGACAAGCAGCAGTGGTTTGACCGCATCAAGGCTCTCTGCGAGCCTCTCGGCTATACTCCCAATGTCAAGGAGTACAAGAAAAACCCCTACGCCTTCAAGGGTCACGTCGGTGATGTTTCAACAGTTATCCGTATCGCGTTGACATCACGCCGCAACACACCTGACCTTCATTCAATCATTGCACTTCTCGGCAATGACGAAATCAAGGCAAGACTTCAGAA
>JAZRJR010000015.1:0-18417 GCA_045645885.1 Acutalibacteraceae bacterium
AGATCGCCGAACTTCTTGCCTGTGATTTCTTCCATCTTTTCGATGTTAGCCATGATTTCAGCTACGATTTCGTCGTTGATCTTACGACCGTCTTCGTAATACTGTGTACATGCTTCTGTTGTGATTGTAAAGCCCTGGGGAACAGGGAGGCCGAGATTTGTCATTTCAGCGAGGTTTGCACCCTTACCGCCGAGAAGCTCTCTCATTGTGCCGTTACCTTCTTTGAAAAGGTATACCCATTTCTTAGCCATTGGAATCTCCTCCTAGATAATTTAAATTCCGGGAAAACGCCGAAGTATTTTAAACGCTTTCCTACTGATTACATATTTTAACAGATAAATTCAAAAAAGTCTATAGCTTTTTTCAATATTAGACGGAATATTTGCAATGCTTTTTTGTAAAATTGTGACATAAAGGGCTGATAAAGTAAAATTATATGTAAAATTTTTATTTATATATAGAAAAAGAAAGTGATATATGGTATTATAATAAACTGAAATAAAAGTGCCTTAAGGCTGAGTTAAGTTACGCAGTTATAATAGGCTTAAAATAAAAGGAGCAAATACATATGAAAAAGAAAGTTATAATCGCACTTGCAGTTATCGTTGCAGTTGCAGCAATAGTATTTTTTACAGGAAGAAGCAGAGAGCAGACACCTGACGATAAGGCTTCAACAAGCGGAATTGTTGAAAGCACCGAAAAGAAAAATGACAAGCAGGAAAAGACAACAGAAAAGGCTACTGAAAAGGAAACTGAAAAAGAAACCGAAATTGAACTGAAGGATCCTGAAAAAATCGTGAGCTTTGAAATTCCCGTGCTTTTCCTTGATACAGAATATCAGAACAATCTCAAAGCACTTGTAAGGGACAAGGGTTATGAAAGCGCTTCTTACACCAGAAACAGACAGTGCGTGAAAATCAGACTCAAGGCTCTTTCTTATGATCTTTATCTTGTGAGAACAGGCATTTACACTATGAGTGCTATCTGTGAAACCTTTGAATCGGAAGAGTTCCCTTATGTGAAAAACTTAGGTGAATATGAAGATGATTTCAGCCATGTCACACTTCTTGTGGATTCAAAGAAATACAGAAATGCAGACAACAAAGATGAGCTTATGAAGCACATTTCTGACTGCTGTGCTTACTATCTTCTTCAGGATAATGACAGCCCGAAGAATTACACAATTGACATCTGTGATGAAAAAACAGGAACAAAAATTGAATCAGGAAAGTTCAACAAGAATGATTACCTGAAATGAAAGGAACAGTAAAATGAGCTTTATAGAATTTGAAAATGTATACAGACGATACAATGCAGGTGAAATTACCGTTCCTGCAGTTGACGGTGTAAGCTTCAAAATTGAAAAAGGCGAATTCTGCCTTATTGTCGGCACCAGCGGTGCAGGTAAATCAACCGTGCTTAACATACTCGGCGGTATGGACAGCTGCGATGAGGGTAAGGTGAGAGTAGGCGGCAAGCTTATCAACAAGTTTGACAAAAACGCTCTTGTGGATTACAGACGCTATGAAGTAGGCTTTGTGTTCCAGTTTTACAATCTTGTTCCTAACCTTACAGCTCTTGAAAATGTTGAGCTTGCAACCCAGATGTGCAGAAAGCCCACTAAGCCTGAAACAGTGCTTGAAAGGGTTGGCTTGAAGCACAGAATGGACAACTTCCCTTCACAGCTTTCAGGCGGTGAGCAGCAGAGAGTTTCAATTGCAAGAGCACTTGCAAAAAATCCGGGACTTCTTCTTTGTGACGAGCCTACGGGTGCTCTTGACTATAAAACAAGCAAGCAGATTCTTTCACTTCTGCACAGAACCTGCCGTGAAACAGGCACAACCGTTGTGGTAATCACTCATAACCAGGCTCTTGCGGCTATGGCTGACAGAATTATCACCATGCGTTCAGGTAAGGTTGTTCAGATTGCAATCAATGAACGCCCTGTTCCCGTTGAGCTTCTTGAATGGTGAGGTAAGAAAATGAATATAAATAAGGTTCTTATAACCGATGCGTTAAGGACTGTAAAAAAATCACGCTCCCGTTTTATTTCGATTATTGCAATCGTTGCTCTCGGTGTCAGCTTTTTTGCAGGTATCAATGCGGCGGCTCCCGATATGAAGGATACAATAGGGGAGTATGTACTGTCCTCAAACGCAATGGATTTACAGATTATTTCAACTGCAGGTCTTACGGATAACGATGTTTCCGTAATCCGCAGTATAAACGGTATAGAATATGTTGAAGGCGAGCGTTTTGTTGACGGTGTATGCCTTGTTGATGGCAAAAAGATAAGTGATATTGACGGTTCGGAAATGACTCTCAGGGTTTATCCCATTGATGCAAACAAGGCAATTGCTGACGAAAACGGTCAGAAGGATCCAACTTATCTTAACCGCCCTCAGCTCATTGAAGGCTCATGGCCCACATCACCCAATCAGTGTCTTGTGGACAGCAGCAGTCTTTCAACTCCCGATGAATTCAAAATCGGTGCGGTAATTACCGTTGAGGGTGACGGCACAGATGTTGCCTCAACTCTTCAGAATACACAGTATACCGTTGTGGGTATTATCAGAACACCACGTTATATTTCATATGAACGAGGCAACACCACAATCGGTACAGGTAAGCTGGGCACATTCATCCTTGTTCCTCAGGAAAACCTTATTGCAGAATATTATTCAGCAGTAAACATAAAGCTTCTCGGCAGCGAAAACTACGATCCCTTCTCAGAGGAATATTTTGAATTTGTGAAGCCTTATAAAGATTATCTTTCTTCAATTGCAGGTGAGCTTCTCGAAAAAAGAGTTTCATCTATCAAGTCTCAGTACACGGCTGATGTGCTTCAGGGTGAAATCGATTATGCAAACGCTAAAACAAAGGTCGAAACCGAGCTTGCAAATGCAAAGGCTCAGGTTGATCAGGTTCTTGAGCTGAGCAAAAACGGAGATCAGATGCTTGCTGATTATAAGGCTCAGTATAATGCTGCAGCTGCAGAATACAGCGGAAAAATTGATGCAGGCAAGCTTGAACATTCAACACAGTATGCTGAATGGGAAAGAAAAAGAGCGGAATATAATCAAGCTAAGGCAATGGTGAAGCAGTATGAGGGCGCTGAAACCCAGTATAACAATGCGGTGACAGAGTTCAATATTGCAAAAAATCAGGTTAACACAATGGCTTCAACCGTTGATTATCTTTCAGACCTTGTGGCTGCAACCCGTTCAGCTCTTGACCACTTCAACGAAACTCAGGACGGCGGTGTAAATCTCATTGTTGACCGTTTTCAGGAGTCAGGTCTTGTAGGCCCTGAGGCTGACGAAATCGTAAAGGCCTTCAAAACAATGACTGCGGTTGGTACTGCAGAAGAAATGGCTGCATATATGGAGCCTCAGCTTCAGAGTATTGAAACAAAGCTTGCCGCTTCAAAGGCTGAGCTCAGTGCTGCGCAGACAACACTTGCAGAAAAGGAAGCTGAGCTCAAAGAGGCGGAACAGCTCATTCAGAAGCTCAAGCAGGTTGAAGCAGAGCTTGAAGTTGCTCAGGTTCAGCTCGATGAGGCTGAAAAGCTTCTCAATGATGCCGGTTACGATATTCAGTTCGGTGAGCTTGAGGTCCTTGCACAGCTCAGCGATAAGAAAAATGAAATTGCAAACTTTGAAACAAACCTCAGAATTGCAAAAGAAAAAGCAAGAACAATTGAAGCAGAATATGAAGCTGCAAAGGATGAAGCCTATGCTCAGCTTCAGAAAGCAAGAAACGAGCTCGATGCAGCGAAAAGCTTCCTTCTCGGTCTTGACACTGCTAAATGGTATGTAAACGACAGAAATGACAGCCTTTTAGGTTTTGAAAGCTATACACAGATGGCAGACAGAATCAAGGCGCTGACAATTGCTTTCCCGTGGTTCTTCTTTATTGTTGCGGCGCTTGTGTGTCTTAACACAATGACAAGAATGGTTGAAGAAGAAAGAATTATGCTCGGTACATTTACAGCTCTCGGCTTTACAAGAGTTGAAATTATGGCGAAGTATCTCATCTATGCTTTCCTTGCTTCGGCAATCGGCGGCGTTTTCGGAAGCGTGGTCGGATTTGTAATCTTCCCGACGGCGGTGGCCTTTGCGGCTGACATTCTCTTTGATGTGCCTGAGATTATTCTGACTTATCGCTGGCCGTATGCAATTACAGGTATTTTCTGTTCAATCGGTGTAACGGTTCTTGCAACCTATTACACCTGCCATAAGAGTCTTAATGTTCTTCCTGCTTCACTTATGCGTTCAAAGGCACCCGTTTCAGGTAAGAGAGTTCTGCTTGAAAAGGTTCCTGCAATCTGGACAAGGCTTAGCTTTATCTGGAAGGTTACAATGCGTAATGTGTTCAGAAATATGAAGCGTTTCGTTATGGCTACTATGGGTGTTGCGGGATGTACGGCGCTTCTCGTTGCGGCCTTCGGTCTTAACGATTCAATCAATGCTACCCTCGACAAGCAGTTTATTGCTGACGACAGAGTGTGGAGCTATGATATGCAGATTGTTCTCGGCGGCTCTTACGACACCACACTCGGCACATGTGCACCCTTTGAAACAGTGAAGAGCAAGGCACAGATTAAAAGTGCAATGCTTGAACATATGAAGGTTTATGATGCAACGGCTGACGGAAAGGATGCCAAGCTTGAAACCTATGTGGTTGTTGCTGCAGAGCCGGGTGAGGTTTCGAATTATATCAACCTTGCAGATGCGAAAACGGGCAAACAGCAGTATCTCACAGACAGCGGTGCGGTAATTACCCGGAAGCTTGCAAAGGAGCTTGACATTGATGTGGGTGAAAGCATAAAAATCGAAGTCAGCGAAGAAAACAGTGTTTATGTTCCCGTTGCGGCAATTGTCGAAAACTACACCTTCCACTATATTTATATGTCACCTGTGGTTTATAAATATGTTTTCGGTGCCAACCCTGCATATAACTACATTGTAGCAAACCTTGCACTTGAAAATATGGAAGCTGCACAGAAAAATGCCTTTGCAGAAGAGCTTATGGATGTATACGACATCAGCGCAATTGCTTACACAAGTCAGATTCAGGATTCACTTCAGAATATTCTTGATTCAATCAGTCTTGTTGTTGTGATTATGATTGTCTGTGCAGGTCTTCTTGCATTTATAGTTCTCTATAACCTTTCAATTATCAACATTACCGAGCGTCTTAAGGAAATCGCAACAATCAAGGTTCTCGGCTTTGATGATATGGAGGTTTCAGCTTACATTTTCCGTGAAAACATTCTGCTTACGGTAATCGGTATAGTTGAAGGTATTATTGCAGGTGTAATTGTTCACCGTATAGTGCTTATGATGGCAGATGTTGACATTATCACCTATGGATATAACATTGATTTTTCATCCTTTATATATTCCGTGATACTTGCTTTCGGCTTCTCAATGTTTGTTAATGTTGTACTTCACGGAAAGCTTAAAAAGGTTGAAATGGTGGAATCACTCAAGTCTATTGAATAAAAGGAGAAATATAGTATGGCTCTTGTAAATATGAAAGCTCTGCTTAAGGATGCAACGGAAAGAAACTACGCAGTAGGCTCCTTCAGTGTTGCAAACATCGAAATGATTCAGGGTGTTATCAAAGCGGCAGAGGAAACAAAATCACCCATTATTCTGCAGATTGCAGAGGTAAGACTCAACCATTCACCTCTTCATATAATCGGTCCTGCAATGCTTGCAGCGGCTAAGGGTGCAAAAGTTCCCGTGGCAGTTCACCTTGACCACGGAACAACACTTGAGTGTATCGGAGAGGCGCTTCGTCTCGGCTTTACAAGTGTAATGTTTGACGGCTCACACCTTCCCTTTGAAAAGAATATTGAAATGACAAAAGAGGTTGTTTCAATGGCAAAGGGATACGGCGCAGCGGTTGAAGCTGAAATAGGCTGTGTGGGCGGCAGTGAAGACGGCAGCGTGGATATTGCAATGCGCTGCACTTCACCTGACCAGGCTGAAATTTTTGCAGAGAGAACAGGCGTTGACGCTCTCGCAATTGCAATAGGTAACGCACACGGCTTCTATAAGGAAGCTCCTGAGCTGAGATTTGATATTCTCGAAAGCGTACGTGACAGAGTTACTGTACCTCTTGTGCTTCACGGCGGAACAGGAATTGAGCCTGAGGATTTCATCCGTTGCCATCAGAGTGGTATCAAAAAGATAAACATTGCAACGGCAACCTTTGCAGCAGCCGAAAGAAAAGTTAAAGAAGGCTATGAAAACGGTGAAATCAAAGGCTATTACGATATGCACGTAAGACAGATTGAGGGTGCATATGAAAATGCAAAAAAACATATGGAAATTTTCTATTCTATTGGCAAAGCAGAATAATTGTGATATAATCACAAAAGAAATAAAAATGTTTGAAAGGAAGCTACATATATGCAGTACGTAAAATTTGACGAAAACAGACCTCTTGATGTAATACCCATAGGCAGACTCGCAATTGACTTCAATCCCACAGATATGAACAGACCTCTTTCAGAGAGCTGTAATTTCAACAAGTATGTTGGCGGTTCACCTGCAAACATTGCAGTAGGTCTTGCAAGACTCGGCAAGAAGGTAGGCTTCATCGGTAAGGTTTCAGACGACCAGCACGGTGATTTCGTAATTGACTATTTCAAGAAAGACGGAATTGACACCTCAAACATTTTCAGAGCTGAAAACGGTGAAAAGCTCGGTCTTACCTTCACAGAAATCAAGAGCCCCACAGAAAGCAGTATTCTTATGTACAGAGACTGCATTGCTGACCTTATGCTTCACCCTTCAGAAGTAAGTGAGGAATATATTGCATCAGCAAAGGCAATTGTAATTTCAGGTACAGCACTTTCACAGAGCCCTTCAAGAGAAGCTGCTCTCAAGGCAATGATGCTCGCTAAGAAAAACGGCACAGTTGTAATTTTCGACATCGACTACCGTGCATACACATGGAAGAACTTTGACGAAATTTCAGTTTACTATTCAATGGTAGCAAGAAATGCAGACATTATCCTCGGCTCAAGAGAGGAATATGACCTTACAGAAGCTATCACAGGCGTTTGCAAGTCAGACGAAGAAAGTGCAAAGCTCTGGCAGTCATACGGCGCTAAGATTGTAATTATCAAGCACGGTAAGGACGGCTCAACTGCATATACAAACGACGGCAAGAGCTATTCAATCAAGCCCTTCCCCGTAAAGGCAATGAAAGGCTTCGGCGGCGGTGACGGTTATGCATCAGCATTTATCCGCTGTCTCCTTGAAGGCTGGGAAATGATCGACGCCCTTGAATTCGGCACAGCTTCAGCATCAATGCTTATTTCAGCTCACTCATGCTCAGCAGCAATGCCCTCAGTTGAAGCTATTGAGCAGTTCATCAAAGAGGAAAAAGAGCTCTACGGTGAAATGGTTGCAAGAGTATAATGTATAGACCGGCGTCCCCGACGGTCCGTTTCAACCGACAAAAAACAAGCGGTAGGCGTTGCGCCTACCGCTTAAATATTTGTTTATTCGAAAAGTCCTTTGATTAAGCTCCAGAGTCTCTGAAGAAGGTATGTAATGTCCTCCCAGAACATAAGAATACCCCAATCGGGTTCAACAACGTTGCCGTTTTCGTCGATCATAATGTTTTCCTCCTTTTTATGATGATTTGATTATATACTTTTATGAACAGTTTGTCAACAGATTTTACTTTTCTCAGCGGCTTGCCTTTCTTACTGTGCTGAAGCTGCTGTAAATCTTTTCACCGCTTACCGTTTTGTATGCTCTTACCTTGTAGTAATATTTTTTGCTTTTTGAAGCTTTCGTGTGAGTGTATGCTGCGGCAGTGGTGGTCTTCAGCTTTGTGTAGCTTCCGTCCTTCTCAGTGCTGTAATAAATCACATAACCGTCAGCACCGTTTACCTTGTTCCAGCTGAGAGTGTTGCCTTTAGCGGTGATTTTTGCCGTAAGACTTGGTCGTGTAAGCTTGGTTGTAACGGTGAGATAAACAGGCTTTCCGTAGTAGGTTTTGCCGTTCTTCTTTGCATAGGGCTTAACTGCAAATTTATATGTTGTACCGCTTTTCAGCTCTTCGGCAGTATACTTGTTGCTTTTTACACTTTTAAGTGTGGTGTATTTCTTCTTTTTGCTACTGTATACATAAACCTTGTAGCCGTCTGCACCCTTGACCTCTCTCCAGGAAAGAGCGACTGAGTTGTAGTTTTCCTTGCCTGAAAATGAAGACGGTTTGCCTGACGAGGTTTCAGCGACCTTTTTCGTGCTGTTACCCCAAAGGGTTTTGCCGTCAGCTTTTCTGTAGGCCTTGATTGCAAAGTCATATTTGGTGCTTGCTGAAAGTCCGTTTGCGGTAAAGCTTGTTTTCTCTGTGGTGGTGAGTATTTTATATTTACCGCTACTGTTTTTGAGATAAACTCTGTAGCCGTCTGCGGTTTCGGTTTTGTCCCAGCTGAGCTTTACAGAGTAAAAATTGCTTTCGGCTTTTATGCCGCTGACGTTGTCAGGACCTGTTGAGACTCTGAACGATACACCCTCAGACCACAATGTAGTGTCTTCAGCCTTTTTGTAAGCACGGATTATTATAGTATAGGTCTTGCCGTATTCGGGAAGAGTGACGGTGCAACTGTTCTTTGTGAATGTGCCGAGAGATTCTGTCTTCGTGCCGTTGATATAATAGATTCTGTAGCCGTCAGCACCCTTGCTTTCACCGAAGGTGAGGGTTGCACTTTTTGAAGTTACGGCTGATTTAATATCTGTCACATCGGCAGGAACAATTGTGTAGTAAAGAGTTTTTCTGCCTGAATAATTACCTTTCAGCTCAAGTGTCAGACTGTGCTTGCCGATTTCCTTACGGCTTTCGCAGATAAGCTCAAAGTCGGTGACTGCTTTTCCGTCTTTATCTCTGAGGGTAATCTCAGGTGAGTGAATCTTTCCGTCATAAATGAATGAAGTATCAGAAAGAGCAATATCATTTACTGCAGAAATAATGGTGAGATTCTTTTTGTCACCGCAAGCTGAACAGATGTCTGTCTTGCTTCCGTCAGCTGTAAAGGTGGCTTTCTGAAGCTTTTCTTTGTAGTTATGCTCTGTTTTTGAAAGAATCGTTTCCGCTCTGTAGTCACAGTCTGAGCAATATTTTATTCTGAGACCTTCTTCGGTGCAGGAAGGCTCTTTTTCAGTTTTTTCTTTGAAGCTGTGCTCTGTTTTTGCAATTACTGTTTCTTCACGAAGAGTACAGCTTTTGCAGAATTTCACTGAAAGTCCCTCAGAAGTGCAGGTCGGCTTTTTCTCAACCTTTTCAGCGAAGATATGCTCTTTCTTCGGAAGGCGTGTTTCTTCCCTGAAATCACAGTCTGAGCAATATTTTACTTTGACGCCTTCCTCTGTGCACGTGGATTCTTTCTCGGTCTTTTCCTTGAATTTATGTTCGGTTTTCGGAATAGGTGTTTCTTCTCTTAATGTACAGCTTCTGCAGTAACGGAGATGCACACCTTCGCTTGTGCAGGTTGCAGGAGCTTCCACCTTTTCTGCAAAGCTGTGAGCATTTTTCGGTATAGGAGTTTCCTCTCTGAATGAGCAGTAATAGCAGTATCTCACACGAATACCCTCACACTCACAGGTAGGCTCAACCTCAGTGCGCTCACGGTAGGAGTGATCTGTTTTAGGTATGGGAGTTTCTTCTCTTAAGGTACAGCTTCTGCAATATCTGAGATATACACCTTCACTTGTACAGGTTGCAGGAATTTCTGTCTTTTCTGCAAAGCTGTGAGCGTTTTTCGGTATGGATTTTTCTTCCCTGAAGCTGCAGTAGTAACAGTACCTTACACGCAGACCTTCGCGCTCACAGGTAGGCTCAAGCTCTGTGCGCTCACGGTATGAATGCTCTGTTTCAGGTATGATAGTTTCTTCTCTGAAAGAACATCCTGAACAGTATCTGACATAGATTCCGCTTTCTGTACAGGTAGCTTCTTTCTCAGTCTTCTCCTTGAATTTATGCTCTGTTTTTGCTATAGGAGTTTCAATTCTTAAGGTGCAGTTTCTGCAGTATCTGAGATGTACGCCTTCCTTGTCGCAGGTTGCAGGAACTTCTGTCTTTTCAGCATAGCTGTGGTCCTTGAGAGGCAGAGAAGTTTCCTCTCTGAAATTACAGCTGCGACACTTCTTAACCTTCAGTCCTACAGTTGTGCAGGTTGATGTGCGCTCGGTTTCTTCATAGAAGCTATGGCTGAGAGCGGGGATTACGGTTTCCTCTCGCATACCGCAATAGCATACCTTTACCGAAAGTCCCGTAACACTGCAGGAGGGTTCTTTTTCAGTAACGGCTTCACCGAAAACACAGTTGTGATGCTGAACGTCAATATCATCACAGTCCTTTATACGGATAACGGTTTCATCTCCGAAATTTGCGACAAAGCCGTCTACAGTCACATTGCGTTTATATCTCAGCTTTTCCGTAAGCTCTGCCTTACCGCTTTTACCCTTTGAAAGAGAATAAACTCCGCTTTCAATAATGATACGGATTTGCTTTCCGTCTTTTGAAAGAGTGAATGAGCTGAGAAGATTTCCGTTTAAAACAGGCTCAGAAGCTTCGCCGGAGAGCCTTACAAATGTGCCGCCGTATTCAGCATAATTTAATGCTTCTTCAATTAAAGGGTGCTTGAATAGCTTCAGTTCAAGTTTATCTGAAAGGGGAGTTACCTCGGTTGCCTGAAGCTTCAGCTCACCGCCATCCTTCTGCAGAATACCTGTTACAGAGTATTCGTTGAAAAGAGTTATTTTCTCACCTTCTGAAAGTGTTACACAAATTCCCTCGGCATTGCTTCTGTCTGAAAGATAAAACTCATTTCCGAAGCCTGTGCCGTCTGAGTCTGTACCTGAAAAGGCATAGCCCGTAACTGTGACGGCAGAGCCTGAAGGCTGAGTTCTCACCTCGGTGGGCGTAAGAGCAAAAGCAAAAATTACGGTAAACAGCAAGGTTATAACCAGCGCTGAAGTCAGTCCAAATAGCTTTTTCATAACTAACTCCTTTTAAACAGTTTGTTCGTCCTTGATTTCAATGTTGTTAAGTGCCATTTCAAGCAGATTTCCGATAAGTGCATTTCTTGAATGACCTGTTTTTGCTGAAAGCTCGTCAAGTCTGTCTGAGGTTTCTTTTCTGATTCTTATAGAAAATGTTTTGTAACCGTCATCACCCTTAAGTGAAGCTTTCTTAGAAATTGTAAATGTAGTTTTCATGTTAATCACCTCTGTGAGAAAATGTTAACATCTTTTGTCACATAAATATATGTTAGAAATTTATAACATAAAATTAAATGAACACATTACTTGATTATTGCTGAAAGGTGATATATAATATAATGAAAAGAAAGGAAGTGACCGTATGTCCGGAAGACCTTGTGAACAATGCAGCTATTACATATATGACGAGGAATATGACGATTATTTCTGTTCTGTCAATCTTGATGAGGACGAAATGGAAAGATATATGAGTCAGAGTACGGAAAACTGTCATTACTTTTCCCTTTATGATGAATATAAAATTGTCAGAAAACAGAACTGACAAAGGAGAAAACAAAAATGAAGTCGCTTAAAAATCTTTACAAAATCGGCAGAGGCCCTTCCTCTTCACACACAATGGGCCCTGAAAAAGCAGCAACTTATTTTAAAAACGCTTATCCTGACGCAGAAAGCTACAAGGCTGTGCTTTACGGCTCACTTTCAAGCACAGGCAAGGGACACAAAACCGATGATGCAATTCTTGATGTTTTTGAAGAGGGTAAAATTGAAGTTGTTTTCGGTGACGTTAACACAGAAAATCTTCCTCACGAAAACACAATGGAATTCTTCGCTTACAAAAACGGTGAAGAAATCGGCAGAAGCAGAATTATGTCTGTCGGCGGCGGTCAGATTTCAATTGAAGGCAAGCCTGAGCTTGATGAACCTGAAATTTATAAAGAAAACTCCTTCGAGGAAATTGCTGACTACTGTATGAGTCACAACATCAGAATCAGCGATTATGTAGAACTCAATGAGGGTGAAGAAATCTGGACATATCTCCATGATGTATGGAAGGCTATGAAAAATGCGGTCAATGCAGGTCTTTCAACCCACGGTGTTCTTGACGGCGGTCTGGGTGTTGAAAGAAAAGCACAGTTTCTTTATAATCAGTCGCATATTGATGAAAGTGACATCACAAAGGAAAACAGACTTGTGTGTGCTTATGCTTTTGCAGTCAGCGAGGAAAACGCAGGTGCAGGTATTATTGTTACTGCTCCCACCTGCGGTGCCTGTGCCGTTGTTCCAAGCGTTCTCAAATATATGCAGGACAAAAAGCATTTCAGCGATCAGCAGATATGCAGAGCTCTTGCCGTGGGCGGAATAATCGGAAATCTTGTCAAGACAAATGCTTCAATAAGCGGTGCTGAGTGCGGCTGTCAGGCAGAAATCGGTACTGCCTGCTCCATGGCTGCTGCAGCTCTCTGTGAGCTTTTCGGAATGGGTATCGGTCAGATTGAATATGCAGCTGAGGTTGCAATGGAGCATATGCTCGGTCTTACCTGTGACCCCGTATGCGGTCTTGTGCAGATTCCCTGCATTGAGAGAAATGCCGTTGCTGCAATGAGAGCTATCAATGCGCTTTCGCTTGCAAACTTCCTTTCAACCACAAGAAAAATCAGCTTTGATATAGTTGTAGAAACCATGTACAGAACAGGCAAGGATCTTCATTCCCGTTACAGAGAAACCTCTGAAGGCGGTCTTGCTGCGATGTATAATAAATAAAGGAGAAGAAAAATTATGAAGAAGGTTTTGGTCACCGGTGCAACCGGCGGAATGGGTGCAGCAATCTGCAAGCTGCTCATTAAAAAGGGTTATAAGGTTTACGGTATTGACTACAGAGAATGTCAGAAGATTGACGGTCTTGAGTTTTATGCTTGTGACGTAACTGATACAGACGCAATTGAAGATGTTTTTGAAAAGATTAAGGATGATACAAAGAGCCTTGATGCAATTGTACATACTGCAGGTGTCTATGATCTGGATTCACTTGTTGAAATGGATGAAAAGCGCTTCAAGAGAATTTTTGATATCAATGTTTTCGGCGTTTACAGAATCAACAAAGCCTTTATGCCTCTTCTTTCAAAGGGAAGCAGAATCATTATTACATCAAGTGAGCTTGCTCCTCTTGATCCTCTGCCCTTCACAGGCATTTACGGAATTACAAAAACAACCCTTGAAAAGTATGCTTTCTCACTGAGAATGGAAACAAACCTTCTTGAAATCCCTGTTTCAATTATCAGACCCGGTGCAGTGAATACAGGTCTTCTCAATGTTTCAACTGATGCACTTGACAAATTCGTTGAAAACACAAAGCTTTACAAATGCAATGCCACAAGATTCAAGGGTATTGTTGACAGCGTTGAATCAAAGCATGTACCTGCTGAAGTTATCGGTGAAACCGTGCTGAAAGCCCTCACAGATAAGACTCCGAAATATATTTATAATGTAAACAGAAATCCGCTGCTCAGACTGCTTAATGCATTGCCTCAGAAAATGCAGGTTTTCGCAATCGGTCTTATACTTAAATCTTAAAATGCGTTACGCCCTCCGTTCTGTTGTTGAAACGGAGGGCGTATTATATCTGATAACAGACTGTTATCAGTATTTGATTTTTGGGAGAAATTAAAAACACCCGGAATTACCGAGTGCTTTTAAAAGGAGAAAATATGAAGAAAACATTATAGTGGAGAAATCTTATTCAGGTTAACCGAGGTTTGTCTCTCTCGATTACGTGCATATGATACTACATATTTTTCGGAAAATCAAGTGTTTTTTGCGAAAAAAATTACATTCTACCTTTTGGTGAGAATGTAAGAAGCTGAGAACATATTTTTGTATAAAATGCACAATAGATTTACGGCGTAAAAGCCACAGAAAAAAGAGAGTCGGCTAAAACGACTCTCAAAAAGGTGACTTTTGTTTATTCTTCGGTTTCACCGAGACCTAATGCTGCTTTGATTTCAGCCATAAAAACTTCAAAGTAGCCGAGAATTGCCTTGAAGGCATCGAGAATTTTCTGAATAGCGTCCATATTTAATCCTCCTTGGAACATACTCTATGCGACAATAGTAGCAAAACGGAAGTGCTTTGTCAAGAAAAGTGTATAATTTTTTCAAAAAAATTAACACATATGTGAAAAAATATGTTACAATGTTACTGTTTTAAAGGAGGTTTGTTAATTATGTTTCTTTTAGGTAAAATAATTTCAGCATTAACAGCTTTCATAATGATGCTGATTCCGCTTGCAGATAAGCCTCAGGAGCAGAAATGTAAGCCTGAGTTCACGGGAAGCTTTATTCAGTCGTGGATGACAGCTTCATGGGACGAGGAAAGATGGGCAGAAGAAGCTGAAAATATGAAAAAAGCAGGAATTGAATATCTTGTTCTTCAGTGTCTTGCCGATAAAGGCTCGGAAAGTGCAGGGGGTACATGGAACGTTTACTATGACAGCGATGTTGAAGCACTTGAAGACGGAGTTTACGGCGGTGACTGCCTCGAAATTGCGCTGAAGCACTGCGAAGAGGCAGGAATAAAGGTTTTTGTAGGTCTTACAATGTTTGACGATTTCTGGACTGAGTCAGCTTTCGGAAAGCAGTATCAGGAAATCTGCGGCGTAGCTGCTGCTATGATTGAAGATATATATAATAAGTATGCTGAAAGGTATGATGAAAGTCTTTATGGCTGGTACTTTACTCCGGAAATAAGCAACGGTTATCTCTGTCAGCTTTCCCTTGACGGCATAATCAAGGGACTCAACACTGTTATTGACGGAATAAATAAAACTGACGAAACAAAGCCTTTGCTTCTCAGCCCGTACTATTCAGAATATACTGCATTGGGTCCTATGGCTACCCTTTGTAATTATGTAAGATTTTTCAATAAGGTTAACTTCCGTGACGGTGATATTTTTGCGCCTCAGGATGCAGTAGGTGCAAAATGGACAAGAGAGAAGAACCTTGAAATGACATGGAAAATGTACAAGACTGCCCTTGACACCTGCGATGCAGATGTGAAGCTCTGGGCAAACTGTGAAAACTTTGACGGTGCAATTACTACAGAAACTCTCGGAGGTCTTCTTTCACCGAAAATTACTGAGCACACATCAAATCAGACAGCAACCCTTGACTGTTTTGCACGACAGATGGAAGTTGCTTCCCGTTATGCAGAAAACATAATTACCTTCTCATATAACCATTACTACAGTCCTTCACTTGTGAATTCCGCTTTCATCGATACATATTTTGATTATATCGAAAACGGTTATCAGGTAGAAAAGGAAGCTCCGAAGGCGCCTGAAAATGCAAAGAAAGCTCAGACAGAAAGCGGTGTTGAGCTTTCATGGGACGGTGCAGAGGATAATATCGGTATTGCCTATTACCGCCTTGAAAAAGACGGAGAGTTCCTTGCAAGAATTGATATGAGATACGGCTGGGAGGAAACAGCCTTCACCGATGAAAACGGTAACACGGAAAGTACTTATACAATTGAAGCTGTGGACGCTGCAGGCAACAGCACAGGTAAAATTGTGATAGGATAAAAAATATACAATATATAAAGGAGAGACAAAAATGTCAGTATTAACAACAATTTTAAGATTTATAGTTACAGCTGTTCTCACAATTGTAGCAACGGTTGCACCGGGTAAAATGTCAGATGCAGCCGCACCGAATGCTCCGCTTGCTGATAACTGCAAGCTGAGAATCGCAACTATATCCGACACTCATATGAAGGCAGATGCCAAGGGCCTTCCTAATGACCTCGTTTTCCATCTCACTATGAAAGACTTTGAGGGTGCAGATGAAAGATATGATGCTCTTGTATTTGTAGGTGACAACACAGACCACGGATATGAAGAGGAGTGGGAGCACTTCTATCAGCAGTTTGAGGGCTATGACCCTGCAGAAAACATTCTTCTTGCCATGGGCAATCACGACACATGGACGAGAGACGGAAGCGAGACACGAACAGCCAAAGGTCTGTTTATGGAGTACAATAAAAAGATTACAGGCAAATTTGTCGGTAACTATTATTATTCAACAACAGTAAACGGATATCCCTTCATTTTCCTCACAAGTGAAGCTGACCATGTAAGCGCTGATTTCTCAGAAAAGCAGATCAAGTGGTTTAAGAATGAAATGAAGAAGGCTGCAAAGCTTGATAAGCCCATTTTCGTTATCTGCCATTGGCCCATCAACAAGACGCACGGTCTTCCTGTATCATGGGGTGACGAGGACTATGACGATATGACCGGCGGTATCGGTACCCAGAGTGATGAAATCAATAAGATAATGCAGAAATATGATAATGTGATTATGGTTTCAGGTCATATTCATAACGGTGTTTCAAACAGTGAGACTAAAGAAAAGCTGGGATACGAAAGCCTCGAAAAAGTCGGAAACATCCACAGCCTTAACATTCCTGCTATCAACGGCTTCAATGAAAACGGCGATTGGTTCCCGGGAACAAGCTATGTAATTGAGGTTTACGAAGACGAGGTCGTTTTCAGAGCAAGAAACTTTATGTCAGGATACTGGCGTCCTGAATATAACTACACAGCAGAGCTTGTCAGATAATTGTGAACAAGAGAAAAACATTCCCTTAAGCTCAAAAAAGTTTGAATTTACTCTTTACATTTGAAAATACTTATGTTATAATACTTCAGCATTGTGCCGGTTGCTCGGTCTGCGGGTCTTTGCCCAATGGGCTTTTTCACCTGCCGCAAACTGGGGGCTTGGCGAATGACTATTATTTATGAGGTGAAAAACCATGATGACAAAAGAACAGAAAACCGCAATTATCAAGGAATATGCAGCTCACGAAGGTGACACAGGTTCACCCGAAGTACAGATCGCTCTCCTTACTTTCAGAATCAACAGCCTTACAGAACACCTTAAGGCTAACAAGAAGGACCACCACTCACGCAGAGGTCTCCTTATGATGGTAGGTCAGAGAAGAAATCTTCTTGCATACCTTCAGAAGAACGATATCGAAAGATACCGTAGCATCATCGCTAGACTTGGTATCCGTAAGTAATTGCACTCATTTGGCAGACATGAATTTATCGTGTCTGCCTTTTTTCCGTTAATACTCTGCGAAAAAAGCAGAGAAAAAACGTAAATTTGACGGGGCTGAAGTTTTGTTTAGCACTAAATTGAGCACTTTATGAGTGCTGAATTTATTGCTAAACCGCCGCCTCGTTGGAGATAAAATTTAAATTTAGAAAAGCGAGGTAAAAATTATGTTTCCTGAATTCAGAAAATTCGAAACCACACTTGCAGGCAGACCTCTCGTAGTTGAAACAGGCAAAATGGCAGGTCTTGCAGGCGGCTCATGTCTTATCAGATATGGCGAAACAGAAGTTCTTTGTACAGCTACAATGGCTGCAAAGCCCAGAGAAGGCGTTGACTTCTTCCCTCTTTCAGTTGACTTTGAAGAAAAGCTCTACTCAGTAGGCCGCATTCCCGGTTCATTCCAGAGAAGAGAAGGCAAGGCAAGTGAAAAGGCTACTCTTTCATCAAGAGTTATCGACAGACCTATCCGTCCTCTTTTCCCCAAGGATATGAGAAACGATGTAGGTGTTGTTGCAACTGTTATGTCAGTTGACCAGGACTGCCTTCCCGAAATCACTGCAATGATCGGTGTTTCCGTAGCAATCTCCATTTCAGAAATTCCCTGGGACGGCCCCATCAGCGGCGTTTCAGTAGGTCTTGTTGACGGCAAGTTCGTTATCAACCCCACAGAAGCTGAAAGAGCAAAGAGCGAAATGGCTGTTACAGTTGCTTCAACTTCAGATCTTGTTGCTATGATCGAAGCAGGCGCTAACGAAATTGATAACGAAACAATGTTCGACGGTATCATGTATGCTCACAAGGTAAACCAGGAAATCGTTGAATTCATCAAGGGCATCCAGAAGGAAGTCGGCAAGGAAAAGGTTCCCTTCGAATCACAGGATCCCGCTCCCGAAATGTTTGAAGCAATCAAGGAATTCGCAATTGACGATGTTAAGTTTGCTCTCGATACAGACGACAAGAGAATCCGTGACGAAAGACTCAAGCCTGTATATGACAAGGTTCACGAAAGATTCGATGAAGAATATGCTGATCAGATCGGCAAGATTGACGAATGTCTCTACAAGCTTCAGAAGTTCGTTGTAAGACGTTGGCTCCTTGACAACGGCAAGCGTGTAGACGGCAGAGGCATCAACGATATGCGTCCTCTCGATGCACAGGTTGACCTTCTTTCAAGAGTTCACGGTTCAGGTATGTTCACAAGAGGTCAGACTCAGGTTCTCACAGTAACTACACTCGGCCCTGTAAGTGACGCTCAGCTTCTCGACGGTCTTGAC
>JAZRJR010000016.1:0-3565 GCA_045645885.1 Acutalibacteraceae bacterium
GACCTTCTCAGAAACGAGATTCAGTCAGCAGAAGCAATGGTTTACGCTTTCTCGGTGAAAGACCACTCAATGGGTTCACGCTTCAAGATGTATGACGACAGACAGTTCTGCAACGGTCACCGTACAGTTACAATGGGTATGCCCGTAGGCTATCTTGTAAACGGTGAATACTCAGCAGAAAGCAACCTTCAGACAATCATCGAAGGCAGATGTGAGGTTGGCGGAAACTTCCTTTGCGGTGTTGCAACAAATGAGGGCGACACAGATAAGAATATTGACAAAATGGCTGCAACTCTTGAGTATGCACTTAAGAACAAGCACACTCAGCCATCAAACTTCCTCGGTGTAGGCGGTATGAAGATTTTCCGTGACCTTATTTTCATTATGCAGGGTCTTATGCGTGCAGACCACAAGTTCTACAAGAAGCACAAGCAGTATGATTTCCCGCAGAAGCAGATGGGCAGAGTAATTGCTATGTACCTTGTAGGCTCAATGATGGCTTCACCTAAGGTGAAGAGCAAAATGGGCAACGCTATGAACGAGGGTATGCTTATGCCCTATAACAAGGTTATGAAGGACGCACAGAAGAAGAAATAAATTTCTTCTTCAATGCAAAATGCAGACCCTTCCACCGCTGAAGCGGTCCCCCTTCCCTTTCAGGGCAGGCAAGCAAAATGCAAAATAACTGACGAACAATAAAAATTGAAATCCCACCGAAAACCAATTGGTAATCGGTGGGATTTTTTGTTGACAAAATTTTGTGGGAATGGTAAACTGAAATTGAAAAGGGCGTCGGAGTTCCTTAAATGTGCTAACTATAAAGGGAGGACAATATATGAAGACAGCAATAAAATATGTTTATGATGCTAACCTTTTTTATATATTAAAAAAACACTATTGTCCGCACTGCAGGAATAGATTACAATTAAAGTACGATAGTAAAATCATTAACTCAAAGTCTCCTGAAGCCAAGGATTATGATTTTTCTTTAGTTGATTCTTATCTTGTCGGTGATGTTGAGTTTAGAACAAGATATTTCTACTGCTCAAATTGTAAAATGAAGATTTCTGTTAGGGAAATGAAATCAATAGAAAAGAAACGATGATTTTTTTTAGTGAGATTATTTCCGGGGCAATTAATTATGAGAAGAGATTTGTTAATATCTGTAAATATCATTAGCACGGTTTTATAACAGATAAATTTAAATTTCAAAGTTACCCGTTTCGTCAGTTATTTTGCATTTCAGTATAAAAAGCTCCGCTTTTTATACTGAATACCCTCCGTCAACAGAAATAACCTGCCCTGTAATAAAGCCTGCTTTTTCCGATGCAAGAAACTCGCAAAGATAAGCAACATCTTCGCCCGTGCCTTTGCGCATCATGGGTGTGCAGTCAACAATTTCTTTAACGTCTTCCTCTGGAAGATGGGCGTTCATCTTTGTGTCAATAAAGCCGGGCGCTATACAGTTAACGGTAATGCCTGAGGGCCCAACCTCTTTGCTGAGTGCCTTTGTAAAGCCGATAACTGCCGCCTTTGAAGCGCTGTAATGCACCTCGCAGGAAGCTCCGCAGATTCCCCACATTGAAGATATATTTATGATTCTGCCGCTGTGATTTTTTATCATTGAGGGCAGAATTTCTTTTGTAAGCTTCATCATTGACATAATGTTCAGGTCAAAAATTTCTTTTGCTTTTTCGTCATTGCAAAGCTGAAAAAGCTCCTGATGAGCCATACCTGCGTTGTTGATGAGAATATCAACCGAGCCGAAAGCTGAAAGCACTTCTTCGGATAGCTTTTCAGTTTCTTCTGTCTTTGAAAGGTCAGCTTTTACAGTGAGTACCTTTATGCCGTAAGCTCTTTCCAGTTCAGCTTTCATTTCTGAAGCCGTGTCTTCACTTTTATTATATTGCAGAGCAAGATTGTATCCTTTTTCGGCAAAAGTCTTTGTGATTGCTTCACCGATGCCGCCGGTTGCTCCGGTTATGAGAACATTCATCTGATCACCCTTTTTCTTGTTGGAAATTGCCTCTCCTGAAAGGAGAGGTGGCACACGAAGTGTGACGGAGAGGTCTTTTTATTTCCCCACGCAGAACTGTGAGAACACCTCATCAACAACTGCTTCTCTTGCTTTTTTACCTGTCAGCTCAAGAAGAGCTTCAACTGCCGAGTCAATGCATACATTAACCGCATCCATTGTAACACCGAGACTGAGAGCTTCAAGTGCTTCATCAAGGCAGGAAAGTGCTTTCTGTGTGCAGACACGCTGTCTTTCCGTTGTAATCATAGCTTGTGAGGTGTCAATTTTGTCTGTGCCGAGCGCTTCTTCAATTGCTCTTGTAAGCTCATCTTCACCGTCACCCTCTTTAGCGCTGATGAAAACTACCTTTGAAAGAGTTTCCTTCAGATAGTCAATGTCTGCCTTTGAGGGAAGGTCGCTTTTATTAACTATACCGATTACATCTCTGCCCTTGCAAAGCTCAAGAATTTCCTTGTCACTTTGGTCAAGCTTTGATGAACCGTCAAAAACTGCAAGAATAAGAGTTGCGCGTTCAATTCTCGTTTTTGCCATATCAACACCGATTGCTTCAACAACATCATCACTTTCACGTATGCCTGCCGTGTCTGCAAGACGAAGAACAACATTGCCCACACGTACGGTTTCTTCAACGATATCTCTTGTTGTACCTGCAATATCCGTTACTATTGAACGGCTGAAGCCTGAAAGCATATTCATAAGAGCTGACTTACCAACATTGGGCTTACCCACAATGGCGGTTTCAACACCGTTTGTAATAGCTTTGCCTGCGTCAAACTTAGAAAGCAGAGCGATAAGTCCGTTTTTAACTGCGAGAAGGCTTTCTCTGAGAGCTTCATCGCTGAGGTCGGGAATTTCATCGTCAGGATAATCAACCCATGCAGCCATATTTGCTGCGGCTGAAAGAAGAATATTGCAAAGGTCGTTGATTTTTCTGCTGAGAGCACCGTCAAGGGTGTTGAAAGCCGCCTTCATACCCTCCTGACCCTGAGCAGAAATAAGTGACATAACTGCTTCAGCTTCTGAAAGGTCGAGCTTTCCGTTAAGAAAGGCACGCTTTGTGAATTCACCCGGCTCTGCAGGAACAGCACCGTTTTCAAGTACGGCACGAAGCACCTGCTTTGTAACAAGCACACCGCCGTGGCATGAAATTTCAACTGTATTTTCACCTGTATAGCTTCTTGGCGCACGGAAAACAAGAGCCACACATTCGTCAATAGCTTCATTCTGAAGATAAACCTTTCCGTGGGCGGCAGTATAGCCCTTCAGTGATGAAAGAGGCTTGCCTGAGGCGGTCTTTACAACCTTGTCGGCAATTTCTATAGCATCATCACCCGATATTCTGATAACACCGATGCCGCCTGCTGAAAGAGGTGTGGCAACAGCTGCAATTGTATGAGACATCTCTGATTTCTCCTTAATAAAATTAACTTTATAATTATACAACACTTATGGGATTATTTCAATATAAACGGACAAAACTACTTTAAGATAAGAAAAAAATAAAAAAAGGTTGAAATTGGAAAAAAT
>JAZRJR010000017.1:0-16339 GCA_045645885.1 Acutalibacteraceae bacterium
GCTGACACAACTGAGCATTTTACAGAGGAAACGAAAAAGGCTTTTTACAGAATAATTGAGCTGTGGACTCTTGAGCAAAGACACGAAAACTCACCCTATTATTTCCACCGTCCCTTCAAGCGTAAATCAGATACTCTTTCTCACAAAGGAAAGGGCGCATCCGTAGCTTATACGGGTATGACCTGGTCAGGCTTCAGACCAAGTGATGACAGCTGTATGTACGGCTATCTTGTTCCTTCGAATATGTTTGCTTTTGTGGTTCTCGGCTATATAAGTGAAATTGCAGAAAAAATCTATAAAGACAGCGAGCTTAAAGAAAAAGCAGACAAACTCAGAGCCCAAATTAAACAGGGTATAGACAAATATGCTGTTGTGAAAGATGAAAACGGTGAAAGCTTTTATTCTTATGAAACTGACGGTAAGGGGAATTTCAATCTTATGGATGATGCGAATGTGCCGAGCCTTCTTTCACTTCCTTATCTCGGCTACTGCTCTGCTGATGACGAAATGTACAGAAACACAAGAAAGTTTATTCTCAGCAAAGCTAACCCTTATTATTACGAGGGAGAAAAAGCAAAAGGCATAGGAAGTCCCCATACACCGAAGAATCATATCTGGCCGATAGCTCTTTCAATGCAGGGACTTACAAGCAATGATAAAGAAGAAATGCGTTCCCTTATCCGCACTCTCTCAGAAACTGATGCTGATACAGGCTTTATGCACGAAAGCTTTCATAAAGACAAGCCGCAGAAATTCACACGAGAGTGGTTTTCATGGGCAAATACTCTTTTTGCAGAGCTCATAATAAAATATCTTTCCGAAGGCGGAGAAATTTAAATTAAGGAGAAAAACAGAATGGGAAAATTTAAAGAAAAACTTCAGAAATTTATAGATAATCCGGATGTTGCTTTAAAGGAACAGATGGGTTATGTATCAGGCGTTTTCGGCAACTGTATGGGTCAGGACTCCGTAAGCACATACACCGACCAGTTTATGTATGACTATATGGGTCTTAAATCAAGCCATATGGTAGCTATGAAATCAACCACGACAGCGGCAAACATTCTTATTGCTCCCATAGTCGGTGCAATGCTTGACAACAACCGCTCAGGCAAGGGTAACGCCAGACGCTTTATGATGGCATCAGCTATTCCCTTTACTCTTGCTTCAGTGCTTCTTTTTGTTGTGCCTTCAGGCTCACTTATGTTCAATGTGGTATGGAGCTTTGTGCTTTATCTTACCTTTAATATTGCTGACACCTTTTATGATGTAGCGCTTTCTACCCTTTCGGTACGAATGACACCAAATGCAAAGTCAAGAAAGAATTTTTACACAGTGGCTCAGGTTGCTTCAACCCTCGGTTCAATGTTCCCCGGTTGGCTTGTACCTATTATTATTGAAGCTATGGACAGTGACTACAACTCTGAAAAATGGGCGTTCTTTACTGTTGCACTTCTTTTTGGTCTGCTTGCTCTTTTTGCAATGCTTGTGCCTTGTATGACACTTAAGGAAAGAAATATTGTTCTTCCTCCTAAAGACGACAAAACAATTAAGATTGACTATAAGCTCATTCTTCTCAACAGACCTCTTCTTCTTCTGTGCTTAGCAAACTGCATTGAATCTATAAGAAGGGTGTGCTATAACTCACTTCCGTTCTTCTATAAGCAGACTCTTAACCGATACGGTATGAAGACTTATGTTGAAATGGGCAGCACAGCTCTTTCTTATGCAGGTCTTTTCTCCGTGCCTTTTATCGGAAAGAAGCTTTCATCAAGAGATATTGTTGTGGCAGGCTATTTGCACACAGCCATCTGTTATATACTTCTGGCCTTTTTCGGCTACAAGAATCTCTGGATTGTAGGTATTCTCATTGCTATCGGCGGTCTTCCCAATGCAGGTATGAGTGCTGCTAAAAGAGTTTTACTTGCCGACTCCACAGATTATATGGAATGGAAAAGCTATCAGAAATACGGTGAAGCACAGCGTAACGAGGGTATGGTTTTTGCCTTCAGCACTATGGTATCAAGAATTGCTGACCTCTGGAAAGAGCTTCTTGTTAACGGAGGACTTGCTCTTATCGGCTATCAGAGTGCCCAGATGATTGACGGACAGATGGTTGAAGCTGTTCAGACTCCTGAAACCCTTCACGGTATTTTCCTTCTTGTGGTTATACCCGGTATCATCGGTAACCTTATTCCCGGTATTGTTATGATGTTTGATAACTTTACAGGTAAACGCAAAGAAAAGATAATGGCAGAGCTTGAAGTAATCAGAGCTGAAGCAAAGGCAAAGCTTGAGGCTGAGAGCGTATAAACAGATTTGTTAAAAGGAAAATTATGAAAAACAAAAAAGAAAAAAAGCATTCTCTGCTTTTCAGAATTATCAGAATAATACTGATTTGTCTTATAACAACGGCATTTGTGGTGTTCGGTCTTTATAAGCTTATTACCTATCAGTGGCAGGATGAGCCTGTGGATTATCCCGCAACAAATCAGTATATAACAAAGCTTGGTGACACAATGGTTCTGGCTCACCGTGCGGGTAAAAAGCTTTTTCCTCAGGGTACGATGATGGCCTTTGAGGGCTGCATAAATTCAGAGACATTTGAAACTGATGTTTTTGAATTTGATCTGCACCTTACTGCTGACGAAAAGCTTATTGTTCTTCACGATGATACTCTTGATGAGGTGAGTAATGCTGTTGAATATTTCGGAAAAGAAGAAAACTATCCCGGAGATTATACCTATGAAGAGCTTCGCAATCTCAACTTTGGTGAGTTTTTCAAAAATGAAGACGGAGTAACTCCTTATCAGGGCTTACGTGACGATGATATTCCTGATAATCTGAGAGCTTTGACAGTAAACGATGCACTGGCTTATGTTGAAGAAAACGGCAGCTATTATTACAGCATCGAAATCAAAAACAGAGGTGAGACAGGCTTCAGGGCGGCGGATATCCTTTATGATATTCTGACTGATATGAATCTTGTCGACAGAGTAATTGTTGCGTCCTTTGACAGAGCTACTATCAACTATCTTGAAGAAAATTATCCCGATCTTACCCGTTGTGCTTCCAATGTTGAAGCAGCAAAGCTGTTTCTTGATTCTCTTTTAGGCTTTGATAAACCTGAGGACTATTACAAATTCGAGGTTTTACAGGTGCCTCCCGACAGATATATTGCAAATCTCGGCACATCAAGGCTTCTGAATTATGCTCATAAGAACAATGTTGCTGTTCAGTACTGGACAATCAACGACACTGAAAGAATGTTATTCCTGAGAGATATCGGTGCTGACGGAATAATTACAGACATTCCTGATGTTGCTTATGAGGTGCTTAAAGCAGAAAAAACTGACGACTAAATATATCCGACAGATTCGGGAGGAATTAAAATGATACCAAAAAAATGGGGACAGGGACAGCTCTTCGCTTATTCTGCTCTTGACGGTGACTCTTTCTTTGAAAACGATTTTACAGGCACACTGACAGGTGACAGAATCGGTGTTACATTTCATACAATGTGCAGAAGAACCCTTTACTTCGGAGATATAAGCAAATATCTTGCTCCTGAGATAAAATGTGTAGCTTCTGATATGATTGTCGTTGAAAGCCTTCACGGTTTATTCAGTATGATATTTGCGGAAAGACATCTTGTTGTCGGAGAGTATGAAGACAGCTTCGGAGTTTTCGTAAGTCTTGGCGGTAAGTGTGAAACCTATAATAAAGGTGATATTGAAATTCATAACACCAATGACGGTGAATATACGGCAATCCTCAGAAGAAATAACAGATTCAGTTTTGCTTACGGTGAAACTGAAGAAACTGTAATTGAGCTTTGTGAAAAAGGCATAAATTATAATACGGAAGAGCTGAAAGCTGAAAAAACAAAGCCCTTTGAAAAAGCTTTGCCTGAAAATAATGAGTATGCTGCTTTATATTCAAAGTGCATAAGCGTTATGAAAACTCAGCTTTATTCTCCTGAGGGTAAAATCAGAAGAATCTGGTCCACACCTGACCGACTGCCTCACAGAAATATCTGGCTCTGGGATTCGGTTTTTCACGCAATCGGTCACAGACATCTCAGCACAGATATTGCACAGAACCTCATTCTTGCACTTTTTGACGTTCAGAGGGAAGACGGATTCATTCCGCATATGGCAAGACCTGATTATGCTTCAGACATAACTCAGCCGCCTGTTATAGCGTGGGGTGCCTGGCTTGTTTATGAAAAAAGCGGTGACAAGGAATTTCTGAAAACTGTTTTTGAAAATAACAAGAGCTTTCTTCTGTGGTGTCAGAGCAACCGCAGAAAAACAGAAAAAGAGCTTTATTCATGGCATACAAATCCTGAACTCAATAACCGTTGCGATGAGTCGGGAATGGATAATTCACCGCGCTTTGACACAGAAAGCGACCTTTATGCAATTGATTTTCCATGCTATATGGCAAACGAAGCAAGATTTATGGCAAAAATAGCTTTGGAGCTTGGAGATAAAGAAAATGCAGAATTTTTCAGCCGATGGTTTGAAAAAATCAAGACAGATGTAAATGCCTGTTTGTGGTGCGAAGAAGACGGCTTTTATTACGATTATGATATACAGAACAGCTGCTTCAGCAAGGTGCAGTCAGTTTCATCCTTCCTTCCGATTTTTGCGGGTGTGTGCGAAGAAGAGCAATGCACAAAGCTTGTTGCTCACCTTGAAAACCCTGATGAATTCGGAACAGAATTTCCGATTCCGAGCATCTCTAAAAAAGATAAAACCTTTGGCACAGATATGTGGAGAGGTCCTGTCTGGATAAATTATAACTATATGATTTCAGAAGGACTTGCAGAATACTCATATAAAGAGTTGTCAGAAAAAATCAAAAATAAAACTCTCGAAGTTATCAATGAATGGTATAAGCGTTCAGGCACTGTTTTTGAATTTTATGACAGTGAAAACCGTATACCTCCTTTCTGCTTCAACAGAAAAGGAGAGGTGGTTGAGCCTTATGATTTCAGGGTTAAATATCAGACTATCAGAGATTACGGCTGGAGCATTACTCTGGCATTTGATATGATGAATGATTGATTACAGATAATTGAAAAATATATAAAAACAAGCTTCCTTATCAGGTGTCGGCGTCTGCAGAGGCTTGTTTTTTGTCTTAAGCTGTTATTATTAGGGAAATATTGACACTGAGAGCTTTTGTAGCTAAAATAGATATATCAAAATAACGGAGAACAATATGAACAGAATTATTGAGATAACAGATTTTAATGCTGAAGAGCTGGATGTATATGCAAGACTGACCGAAGCGCAGCTTTTAAACAGAGAGTTTCCTGAAAAAGGACTTTTTATAGCGGAAAGCCCTAAGGTTATTGAAAGGGCTCTTGATGCAGGATATGAAGCGGTTTCGTGCCTTATGGAGAAGAGACACATTGATGGCGAAGGTAAATATATTCTCGAAAGATTGAAGGATATTCCAGTTTATTGTGCTGAATTTGATGTTCTTACTCAGCTGACAGGCTTCAAGCTTACAAGAGGTATGCTGTGCGCTATGAAACGGAAGGCTTTGCCTGATGCAAAAGAAATCTGCAAAGACAAAAGCAGAATAGTTATACTTGATAAAGTTATGAATCCTACAAATGTGGGTGCTATAATCCGTTCTGCTGCAGCTCTCGGTATGGATGCGGTTCTGCTGACTCCCGGTTGCTCTGATCCTTTGTACAGACGTGCCGCAAGAGTAAGTATGGGCACTGTCTTTCAGATTGAATGGACATTTCTGCAGAATGATAGCTTCGATGAGATAAAGGCTCTCGGATTTAAAACCGTAGCGATGGCGCTTAAGGATAATTCTCTTTCTATCAACGACCGAAGATTGGCAGAGGAAAAAAAGCTTGCCGTAATTATGGGAACAGAGGGTGACGGACTTTCTGACATAACTATATCGGACTGTGATTTTACCGTTAAAATCCCGATGTATCACGGGGTGGATTCTCTCAATGTTGCCGCTGCTTCTGCCGTTGCTTTCTATCAGCTCAGCAATAATCGGAGTGATGAGTGATTTTTGAAGATAACAGAGGGAACTTTCAGATGAAAAGTTCAGATTGCACCGCTGTGGAACAACATATCTGAAACCGTTCGGATGAACGGTTTTTTTCTTTATCCTTTTTCATAGAAATATCACCAAAAAAAACATTAAATAATAATGATAATAAGTAAGATTTGCTATTGAAAAAAGAAACCAAAGTGCTATAATGTTCATAAAATAAATGGAATTTGGTGATTGAATGAACCATAATATTACAGGAGCCCTGATTACGGCAGCGGCAGGTCTGTTTATAGCTTTTGCAAATTATCTCATTTCTGAAAAGGTGCTGACAAAAGCCCCTCAGAAATATTCTCTTGTAACTGTTGTAAGACAGGCTTTGCAGATAGGCTTTCTCGTGGCTGTTTATCTTGTCGGCACAAGAATTGACAGTGTGGAAATCACATATCTTCTGGTGGGTGCCGTAGTCGGTATGACCTTACCGATGCTTTATTTCACAAAAAAGCTTCTGAAGGTTAATGAAAAAGCTTCTGAAGCTAAAAAAGAAAAGGAGGCTGAAGACGATGGGTGAAAAATCCGAGGTGATTATTGAGCTTTTCGGAATATTCGATGTGACCGGTGAAGTAATTACCATGTGGATAATTCTCGGAGTGCTTGCGGCGGTATCGCTGATAATTAAGCTCAACCTGAAAGAACGTCCCGGCAGATTTCAGAATATTGTTGAAACAGGTGTGGAATATCTTGATAATTTCTTTTCAGATATTCTCGGTAAAAAGAAAGCAAGAAAACATTTCACCTTCCTTGCATCACTTTTTATCTTTATCATTTTTTCAAACTATTCGGGTATGATTCCCGGTGTGGGCCTTACCGATTATGTAAAAGCTCCCACAGCGTCACTTTCTGTTACGGCAGGTCTTGGTGTGCTGACCTTTCTGTTCCTTCAGCTTTCAGGCCTGAGACACGGTGTTAAGCATTATTTCAAACGCTTTGTAATGCCTATGTTCTTCATGCTGCCGCTTCTGGTGCTTGATGAATTCATTAAGCCTGCTTCACTTGCGCTTCGTCTTTACGGCAACATCTTCGGTGAAGAAATGGTAACAGAAGAGCTTTATCACATTTTCCCGATAGGCGCACCTGTAGTAATGATGGTGCTGTCACTTTTATTCTGTGCACTGCAGGCAATGGTTTTCACAATGCTTGTATCAATATATTTAGAAGAAGTAACTGAAGATTAAATTAAAAAACAAACCAAAAGGAGTAATTCAAAATGACAAATTCAGCTATTATCGCAATCGCAGCAGCAATCGCAATCGCAATCAGTACACTCGGTCCCGCTATCGGTCAGGGTATGACAGCAAGAGCAGCAATGGAAAGCATTGCACGTCAGCCTGACGCAGCAAAGGATATCCGTTCAACACTTATTATTTCACTTGCGCTTATGGAAGCTCTTACAATTTACGGTCTTCTTATCGCATTTATGCTTGTAGGTAAAATCTGAGGTAGCAGATTATGAATATACAGCCATCAGTAATTGTCTGGACTGTAATATGCTTTCTGCTTCTTATGATTATTCTCAAAAATCTGCTTTTCACTCCTGTTCTGAAAATGCTTGACAGCCGCAAAGCGAAGGTTGAAGCTGCTGATAAAAAGCTCAGAGATATTGAAAGCATAGAAGCAGAAAACACAAAAAGAATTGCTGCGGAAAAAATCCGTGCTGAGGCAGAAAGTGTTGCCGAAGCAAAGGAAAAGGTGCAGCAGATACAGTCTCAAGGCAAAAAAGAAATTGAAAACGCCCAGAGAAAATGCCTTTCTGATATTGAAAAATACAGACAGGGCATAACAGGGGAATATGACAAGATAGTTTATTCCGTTGCTCCGAAAATGGAAACAGCGGCAGCTATTTTTGCCAAAAACATAATCTCCGATAGGATTTGATATTATGGAAATACAATATGTAATAATTAACTTTCTGATTCTTGTTGCCATTCTTGTTGTTGCGGGAAGAAAAACCGTGAAAAGAATTTTCGGCGGAAGATATGAAAGAATAAACGCAGAGCTTGACAGGGCTGAGGAAATTGAAAGAATGGCTATGCCTGAATTTGCAGAGCCTTCTTCTGAGAGCTTTGCTGTGGATTGCAGCGAGGAAATTCTGAAGGCTCAGAGTCTTGTTGCTGAAAAAGTTGCATCAATTGAAGCTTTCGGTGAAAGAGAAAAAAGTGAAATTCACCGCGGGATGATTGAGGATGCACGTAAAGAGCTTTTTTCTGTTATGAAAGAGAATGTTGTTAATCTTTTTTCTTATGAAAAATATCAGAATGCTATCAGAGAGCTTGACAGACAGGTTATTGATGAAATTCTTAAAAGAATTTCACTCACTCCCGGTGATATGTCTTATCTCAGACAGCACGAGGTTCTTTATGTGACACTTACATCGGCTTATCCGCTTTCAAAGGATATTGTTGACGATGTTGACAGAATAACTACTGAAATGCTTGAAAAAGTGGGAGGCAAAACCTCTCTCTGGGTGCTTGAGGATAAAGAGCTTATCGGTGGTCTCAGACTCCGTATAGGCGACACAGTCTATGACGGTACTATCGCTGAAGAGCTTTATCAGTTCGGAAAAAATCTCAACCGTGAGCCTATTATGCACGATGATACAGTAGGTCACCTTATTCAGGAATTCACAGAAAAGGCAGAAAGCTTCAAGCCTCATATACATCAGTATCAGCTTGGCAGAGTTATGACTGTTTCAGATGGTATATGCTGGATGGACGGTCTTGCCGACATTATGTACGGCGAGGTTGTTGAGTTTGAATGCGGTGAAAGAGGTATGGTTCTTGATATTCAGCAGAACCGTATCGGCTGTGTTATTTTCGGAGAATTCGAACATATCGAAAGCGGAAGTAAGGTAAGACGTGTGGGCAGAATTGCATCTGTTCCCGTAGGTGAATGTCTTTTAGGCAGAGTAGTGAATGCACTTGGCAATCCTATAGATGCTATGGGTTATCTTCCTTATAAAGAGACAAGACCTATTGAATATAAAGCTCCCGGAATTCTTGACAGAGCTCCCGTTAATTCACCCCTTCATACAGGTATCAAGCCTATTGATGCTCTCGTTCCTATCGGTAAAGGTCAGCGTGAGCTTATTATCGGTGACAGACAGACAGGTAAAACAGCTATCGCTATTGATACCATCATAAATCAGAAGGGTAAGGATACCGTCTGCATCTATGTAGCTATAGGTCAGAAGGACACACTTGTGGCTGAAATCAAAGAAAAGCTTGAAGCACACGGTGCTATGGAATACACAACAATTATTGCTGTTCCCGCTTCAGCTTCTGCTGCTCTTCAGTATATTGCACCCTTCTCAGGCTCAGCTATGGCTGAATACTTTATGTATGAGGGCAAGGATGTTCTTATTGTTTACGATGACCTTTCAAAGCATGCGGTAGCTTACCGTGAGCTTTCACTTCTTCTTCACAGACCTTCAGGCCGTGAAGCTTATCCAGGTGATATTTTCTATCTTCACTCAAGACTTCTCGAAAGAGCAGCTCACCTTTCAGATGAGCTCGGCGGCGGTTCAATTACAGCTCTGCCTATTATCGAAACTCTTGCAGGTGACATTTCTGCATACATTCCCACCAACGTTATTTCAATTACTGACGGTCAGATTTTCCTTGACGCAGAGCTTTTCAACGAAGGTCAGCGTCCTGCCGTCAATGTAGGTCTTTCGGTTTCACGTGTAGGCGGTGCTGCTCAGACTCCTTCAATGAAAAAGGTTTCATCTTCACTCCGTACACGACTTGCACAGTACAGAGAGCTTGCTGAATTTATGCAGTTCGGCTCTGATATTGACGATGAAACAAAGAAGACTCTTGCTTCGGGTAGACTTCTCACCGAAGCTCTCCGTCAGCCGAGATATGCTCCCGTTGAAGACAATATGCAGACAATTCTTATTTTTGCCGTGAGCGAAGGCTTTGCAGACAGAGTTTCACCTGATGATATGGAGAAGTTCGAGAAAGAGCTTTACAGCTTTTTCAGAAACGAAAAAGCCGACCTCGCTCTCAGAATTAAAGAAGCAAAGAAATTTGATGATGAACTGAAAAATTCACTTAAGGAAGCTCTCAGTGAATTTGCTGTGAGGATATAATTATGGCAACAGTCCAGAGCTTAAAGAAAAAATTACAGACTATCCGTTCAACTGCTAAAGTGACCCGTGCAATGAAAACTGCCTCTACGGTCAAGTATTCAAAGCTCAGCGGAATTTATGCCGAATATCAGAAATATGCGGATGAATATCTCGGTCTGTATGAGTCTTACAAAGGTGAATTCAATTCTGTTTTCAGATGCAGCAATCCTGATTCACCCTGCTGTTATGTGGTAATCACATCAAACAAAGGGATGTGCGGTGCTTTCAACAATGAGGTGCTGTCTTTTTTCGGTGATGTTTACGAAAACGGAATCGTTGTTTCCTGCGGTAAAAAGGCTGCGGAATTTTTTGAGAAAAAGAGTATATCTGTAGAGAAAAAATTCGTTTTCGATGATATACCTTCATATGAACAGGTGAAAGAGCTTTTCTCATATCTTTGTTCTCTTATGGAAAACGGCAGAATTTCTTCGGTGAAAACTGTCTATCCCGAATATACAAATATGATAAAGCAAAGCCCTGTCTGCAAAGACCTTTTCAACTTTGAAGAGGCCGAATCAGAAGGAGAAGCACCGCTTTTTGTTCCTGACAGAGAGACGGTGATAAAAAACACAGCAGAGAAAATTTTTCTTTGTGTACTTTATAAAAGAGTGCTGGAAACAGCGCTCGGAGCACAGGCTGCAACACTTACGGCTATGCGCTCAGCTTATGACACAGCTTGTGAATACAGCACTAAATTAGAAACAGAGATGAACAGAAAGCGTCAGAGTCAGGTTACGGCAGACGTTATTGAAATTTCATCTGAATTTTCAATGAAAGGGGATATGTGATATGGCAAAAGGCTCTGTGGGTATGGTGCAGAGAATAACAGGTCCCGTTGTGGATATTCTCTTTGAGCCGGGTGAAATTCCCGACATTTTCAACGCCGTAAAAGTAAAGGTAAATGATGAAAAATATACCCTTGAAGTTTCACAGCATCTCGGCAACGGTGAGGTAAGATGTATTTCCATGAATCCCACTGACGGTATGTCACGAGGAATGCAGGCTACCGACACAGGTGAACCTATAAAAATCTCTGTAGGTAAGGAAACTCTCGGAAGAATGGTTAACGTTACGGGCGCTCCTATTGACCGAAAGGAAAAAATCGAAACCGAAGAGAAATGGCCGATACATCATCCGGCTCCTCCCTTTGCTGAAATCGTTTCATCAACGGATATTCTTGAAACAGGAATTAAGGTTATTGACCTTATGACACCTTATATCAAGGGCGGTAAAATCGGTCTTTTCGGCGGCGCAGGTGTCGGCAAAACAGTTCTTATTATGGAGCTTATCCGTAATGTTGCTTTTGAGCATGACGGCTACTCTGTTTTTGCGGGTGTAGGTGAGCGTTCAAGAGAGGGTAACGACCTCTGGAATGAAATGAACCAGTCAGGTGTTATCGACAAGACTGCTCTTGTTTTCGGTCAGATGAACGAAACTGCAGGTGCAAGACTCCGTGTACCTCTTGTCGGTCTTACAATGGCTGAATATTTCCGTGAAAAATCACATAAGGATGTACTTTTATTTATCGACAACATTTTCCGTTTCACCCAGGCGGGCAGTGAGGTTTCTGCACTTTTAGGCAGAATGCCTTCAGCTGTAGGTTATCAGCCTACCCTTGCTTCAGAAATGGGTAAATTACAGGAAAGAATCGTTTCAACAGGTAACGGCTCAATCACATCGGTTCAGGCTGTTTATGTGCCTGCCGATGACCTTACAGACCCTGCTCCTGCAACAACATTCTCACATCTTGATGCAACAACTGTTCTTTCAAGAAAAATTGTTGAGCTTGGCATTTATCCTGCAGTTGATCCTCTTGAATCCTCTTCAAGAGCACTTACTCCTGATTTTGTGGGCGAAAGACACTACAAGACTGCAAAGGAAACACAGAGAGTTCTTCAGAAATATGCTGAGCTTCAGGATATTATTGCAATTCTCGGTATGGATGAGCTTTCCGCAGAGGATAAAGAGCTTGTAAAAAGAGCAAGACGAGTTCAGCGCTTTATGTCTCAGCCCTTCCATGTAGCTGAAAGCTTTACAGGTCAGCAAGGAATTTATGTGCCTCTTGAAAAGACTGTAGACAGCGTTGAAAGAATTCTTTCAGGTGAGTGCGACAATATTCCTGAACAGTATTTCCTGATGTCAGGAACAATTGACGATGTGTTTGAAAAGTATAAAAAGGAACACAGGTGAAAGAAATGAAATTTACTCTTTTCACTCCTGACAGAAAGTCTGAAACACTTGAATGTGACAGCGTAAAGCTGAGTGTTGCTGACAGTACGGACGGAAAGTTTTCAGGTTCATACGGCATAAGAAGCGGCCACGCAAAAGCAGTTTTTTCCCTTGCTGAGGGAAGGATATCCGTAAGTCTTAAGGATTGTGAAATCTTTTCGGCAGAATGTCAGGACGGCTTTGCAAAGGTTGAAAATGACGATGTCAGAGTAGTAGTTGACGGTATAAAAGAAAATCTGTAAAAACAAATTAAATTTAAGCACAGGGTAGTGATCCTTGTGCTTTTTTTCTTGACACATCCGTCTGTTGGCTATATAATTAATCATATCAAAGCAAAGGAGAAGAAGTATGAGCATATCATCAATTTTAACAAGTGTTATTCTCAGCATATTTACTTTTATTGCATCATTTATGACACCGTCTTATGTGGCACCGATGCCTGAAATGAAGCAGGACGATTTTGTTCCTGTTATGCGATTTGTCGCAACAAGTGACACCCACATAGAAAAGCTTGGTGACACAGGCTGCAGAAGAATTTCAGCAATGATGAAAACAGCCTATGCCATAAGTGAAGCTGACGAGGACTATAAAAATTTAGATGCGGTGGTGTTTTCGGGTGATATTACCGACAACGGTCATAAGGAATCATTTTATGCCTTCGCTGCCGTGACAAACAACGAAATCCGTGAGGGTACTGAACGCCTTGCAGTTGTGGCAAAAGCCCACGACAGTTATACATACTTCAACAACAGCCTTAAGCTATATACAGGTATAACAGGTCAGGAAACAGATTTTCACAGAGTGATCGGCGGTTTCCATTTTATCGGTGTTTCCCGTTCAGCAACGCTCAAGCATTATACCAAGGATCAGGTTAAATGGCTTGACGAAAACATCGCAGCTGCAGTTGAGGCAGATCCACAGAAGCCTGTGTTTGTGTTTCAGCATGAGCATGTAAGAGATACCGTTTACGGAAGCAGCAAATCTGACGGTTGGGGTCTCGATACCTTTAGAGATGTGCTTAAAAAATATCCTCAGGTTGTACATATTTCAGGCCATTCCCATTTTCCGGCAAACGATCCGAGAGCTGTATGGCAGGGTGAGTTCACTGCAATAAATGACGGAGGTCTTGCTTATTATGAGCTTGCAGTAGACGGCAGAAACGGACAGTTCCCTGAAAACAGGGAAAGAATGAGTCAGGCTCTCATTATTGAGATTGATGCTGATAACAGAGTACTTGTGAAGGTTCTTGATGTTGATGCAGGAAAGATTATGAGAGAATTCCTTATTGATAACATAGCTGAAGAGAACAAGACAAAATATTCATTTGATGAAAGAAAAGAAAAATCCTCTGCTCCTGTTTTCTCAGAAGGTGCAGCTCTTCAGTATGAAAAAAGAGGAAGCAAGCATTATATAACCGTACCACAGGCAAGTGTAAGTGAAGATAATGAGGTGTTCATTTACAGAATTGAAGTGATTAACAAAAACGGCAGAACTGTTCACAAGGACTGGGCATTTTCTCAGTATTTCTTCGCTGATAAGCCCGAAGCAATAACCTTTGACGGCTTTGTGACTCTCGGTAAAAATCTTACAGTAAAGGTATGTGCCGAAGATGTATGGGGCAACAGAAGCGAAGAACTTGAAATCAGAATTTAAAGCAATATTAAAATTTGAAGAGATAGCTGAAAGCTTACAAGGTCCTGAAGCTGCAACTCTCAAAATAAAAAAACTGAATTAAACAAAGGAGAAAAAACAATGAAGAACAAAAAGAAGCTTATAATTTCAATCATCGCAAGTTTACTCATTCTTGCTCTTGTCGGAACAGGAATCTATTTTTATTTCAACAGATATGCATGGGATAGAAATGATACTGAAGATTTATATATGCAGAACATTGCTTCTGTAGGCTATGAGAACACAGTTGAAACTGCATATCCTCAGACAGAGCTTTACAAGATAATTGATGAACATTTCCGTTCAGAGCTTCCCGAAGGAAAAACTGAAAAGAAAGCAATCATTATCGGTTATGACGGTTGCCGTGCAGACATTCTCACTGAGCTTAAGCAGGAAAACAGCGTAATCAGCACTTTGCTCAATGAAGGCGCATCCATCAATCTCAGCTATTGCGGCGGTGTGAATTATCCTGAGAAAAATACTCAGGCTACCTCAACTGCTCCCGGCTGGTGTTCAATTCTTACAGGTCAGTGGGCTGATGTTCACGGCATTACAGGCAATGACATCACAAAGTCAATGGACACAAAGACCCTTATGACAAGCCTTACTGAAGAAAAGGTAATTGACAGCGCTTCATTCATCACAAAATGGGCAGGTCACTTCAGCAGAAAGGATGCAACCTACCTTCTTGAAAAAGAGTATTGTGAAGAGAACAATCTTCCCGTGGCTTTCAACAAGTGTGGCGGCAACAAGGAATCACTTGATGCTGCACTTGCAGAAATCGGTAAAGAGGACTGTTCAGATTTCATTTTTGTGATTTATGAGCAGACTGACTCTACAGGTCACAACAAAGGCTTCAGCTTCAACAATCCTCTTTACAAGGAAGCTTTCACTGAAATTGATTCATACGGTTATGAGACTCTTGAAGCAATCAGAGAGAGAGAAAGCTATGAATCAGAAGACTGGCTTATTATTGTAACCTCAGACCACGGCGGTAAGGGTAAAGGCCACGGTAAAGAAAGCATCCAGGAAAGAATGACCTTTGTTGTTATGAACAGGGATTTCTGATATAGCTAAACCTCTGTGCAAAAGCATAGAGGTTTTTCTGTTGAACAGAGAAAGAATATAACAGACAAATTTAAGCTTAGTGTAAATTGGTATTTTTTCTTTCTTTCGGTCATAGACATTACCGAAGGGGAGATAATATGGTCTATACTGAGCATAAAGAAAGAGCAAAAGCTCTTGGTGAATATATTGTGATGAACAAAGCAACCGTAAGACAAACGGCAAAGGCGTTTTCGGTCAGCAAGTCAACGGTACATACCGATGTTGCTTACCGTCTCAGAAATATAGATGGTGAATTGTGGCAGAAGGTTAAAGAAATTCTCAATGAGAACAAACAGACCCGGCATATCCGTGGGGGAATGGCAACGAGGGAAAAGTACAAGAGATTATCGTAGCGGCGGCCTGTGGTCGCTGTTTTTTTGTTGTGGGAGATTTTGGTGAGCGGGTAGTTTGTGCTTTGTGTGGCGACCAGAGGTTGCCGCTACGGAAAAATGTATTGAAATTTTTTAGGTTTTGTGATAAATTGTTTTTGGTGATGTAAATGAAGAGAGTTATAGATAGAAAAAGAAATCGTCTGCATGATTATGATTATTCCAGCCAGGGTGCGTATTTCATAACAATATGTACGGAGAATCGCTCTAAGATTTTCTGGAAGAATATAAAGAATAAAGATAAAGCTATTTCTCCGGCAGATAAATTTAATGAAACGGATATTGTTTTGTCTGAAGCAGGTATAATTGTCGGCGAGGAGCTTAAAAATATTTCAAAAATATATAAGGGTGTTGAAATCAGTAAGTATTGTATAATGCCTGATCATCTGCATATGATAATAAGCTTAAGTAATATTGAAGGTGAAGAAATGCCAGGCATTCCCAGGATAATTCAGCAATTCAAAGGAGCGATAACCAAGAGGCTTGGCATTGCAATATGGCAAAAATCTTATTACGACAGGATTCTGAGGGATGAGGAGGATTTTCAGAATCATTGGGTATATATAGATATGAATCCACGAATGTGGGTTTGGGATGAACATAAAATAGGATTCTGATTATCGTAGCGGAGACCTGTGGTCGCCATTTTTTTGTTATTCGGGTGGGGTGCGGTTTTGTGTGGGGACCACAGGTCGCCGCTACGGTGGAGGTTTTGGGAAGT